>JALGTT010000234.1 GCA_029821235.1 Candidatus Hebobacteria bacterium
TGCTTGCGGAGGCGGGCGCGGCCTCCGCTTCCGGCTGCGGCGGTGGTTGCGCTCCCGCCTGCGCCTGCTCCTCCTCCGACAGTTCCGGCACCCCGAATACCTCGCGCACCCACTCGCCCACAGTATCGGGCCGGTCAAGAAGGCTAGCGTCCGAGAGGGCCTTGAGCATCTCAGCCAAGGCCTTCTTATCGCGTACGCCGATATCCTCACAGACGAGTTGGGGGAGTTTGTCGCGTTTGCCCCAGTTGTACTCTACCCGCTGGGGTATGGCATAGCGATTGATATAGCCCGCCACCCAGTTCGCCGTCGCGTTGAGTGACTGTAGGAATAGGCTGCTGGCATCCCGCGATAGGGCGTAGGTCCCGGTGTTGTCACCCTGCCCCATGCCCACGAACTGTGCTAACCCCACCTGGAGAATCATCTGGTGGTGGTGCTGTATCAAGTCCAGGAACGGCACCTGCGCGTCCGCCACCTCGAAGGGCTCTATCTTGATGTTCCGGGGGCGGACAATACCACCCTCCTCATACGTCCGCAGCCGCGCTAAGGCCTGTTGGAGCTTCTCCTCCTCGGCCTCGGGGAGCGTAGGCCCATCAATATCTTCGTAGCCCGCAATCGGCGTCGGGCACGCAGACCGCTCTACCCGTATCCCCGCCAGCGTATAGAGCTTATCCGCGTACCAGTAGTGCCTGTACGCATCGCGGAATAGCCCTCGCCCCTCAAAGTTCCCGTATTCCTGCCGCCAACTCATGAGCAGGAGCTTCTCAATGGGGATGAACTGCCCCGATTCGTAGCGGGGCGTACCGTCGGCGTCGTAGTAGTAGCCCTGCTGCTGCACTCCCGACAGCCCGCCGGTCTCATCCACCTCCCACCGCGCAACCGTCGCGGGCGAACGAGGCGCGAACTTGCGCCACACCGCCTCGCCCTCACGCAGTTCCCAGACCTTCTCGAAAAGCGCGAAGCCGTAGAAAACGCCTAGCAGGGCGTGCCGCAGGAAGTCGTCCCACGTGTGAGTCATGCCCTCCATCAGGTTCTGGTTGATAGCCTCCGCGATTCCTGTATCAGTGCTGTCGGCGTCGTCTGGCGGCCTGACCTCCCAACTCGCCCCGCGCAGAGGCAGGCCGATGACCTGCATTAGCGCCGCGCACGCCGCGTCCGAGCGCATGTGGTCGTACTCGTCAATGCGGTCGCTCAGGTCTTCTAGGGCGCCCAGGTACTCGCTCTGTATCGCGCCGCCGATGATTTCGAGGCCCGTGAAACCTAACTCACCCTTCGGCGGCTTCCCCACATATCGGCCCTTGCCGCCGCTGTCCTGCTCCTCAGCCATAGGTACAGCCTCTGGCTTCGTGCGCGTCAGGCGACTGCGTATGGCCGTTATCGCGTTCCGAAATGCCATAGTTTACCGCCTAGCCCGGCCCGTAGCGCACCTCGCGCTTCGGTACGCCGCCCGCGCTCGGTATCGTCCCGTATCGCTCATAAGCCTCGCGTTCGTCCTCGGCCACATCCGGCGGTTCGTCGTATCGCGGCACTTCCCGCTTCGGTACTGCAATCACGCCAGTCGCCGCCCGCCCCGTGAGCTGGCGGTAAGCACCGGAACTGGCGTCCACCTGGTCATCGTGCGCGCCGTGCGGGAACTCCTCCAACTCGCTCAGATACTCGCTATTCCAGGCACCCCGCACCGCATAGACATTCCCCGCCTCCACCGCCGCCGCGAATGGATCGGCGCGGAGCACCTTATCGCCCGTGGCGCGGATGCCTCTCAGACTGTACCCCGCCAGTACGTCTCTCCTGTAACTCGCGATCTGGTCTTTGCCGGATTGCCAAGGCTCCTGCTCCATGTAGACTGCGACCTCGTGACCGTCTATGTGCGCAGTCTGCCGCACTAGTTCTCGCGTCTCGTTCGGCCCCTTCTGGGCGTGGCATACATCCTCCACGACGACCGCCCCGTTAGGCAGCAGGCCCATCCGCACGCCGGCCGTCCAGTCTCCGCCGCCCTCCGTGCCCGCGAGGTCCCAGAACCGCACGGAGCGTATAGTCTGCGGCGGCCTGTCCACCACGGTTATGCGCTCCGCCGGAATCATGCCTCCCCCGCGCGGCGTAGGCCGCTGCTGGTACAACGCCTGCCACCAGTAGCTACCGAGGCTCTCGCGGATTGCCTCAAGCTCCGACACCGGATAGCGTTCCGGCCAGAGGGCCTCGCCGACCTCCCGCCCTATCGGATCGTTCTCCTCCGCGAGGGCAGGTAAGTTCAGGACTTCCCACGCGCCCGGCTCCCGCTCTAGCAGACGCCCCGCGAGGTCGTCCTGGTGCCAGCGCGTCATGATTAGCACGACCGCGCCGTCCGGCTCTAACCGCGTGTAGGCGGTGCTCTGATACCACTCCCAGGCCTTCTCGCGGTAGGTGGCGGAGTTCGCCTCCTCCGCGTTCTTTACGGGGTCGTCAATGATGAGCAGGTTCGCGCCGTAGCCGGTGATACCCCCGCCCACGCCCGCCGTCCGCATCCCGCCCTCGTGCCCGCTTATGCGCCACTCCGCCGCCGCGCTAACATCCGAGCGCACCCGCGCAGGACACAGGCCCGCCTGGTGCGCCGCTATCAGCCCATCCCGCACCCGCCGCCCCCAGGAGGCCGCGAAGGTCGCTTCGTACGAGGCCAGGATGACCTGCGTGTCCGGCCTGACTGCCAGGAGCCAGGTCGGGAACCAGTGAGAGCAGGCTTCGCTCTTTCCGTGCCTCGGCGGCATCGTAATGAGCAGCCGCTTGATCCGTCCGGCCGCGACCTCCATGAGCAGCCCGTCTAGGTGCCGCAGGTGCAGGGGGCGCTCGTAACGCCCGTCAGTCAGCGTCACTCCCATCATCAGCGGCGTCAGCATCGCCATTCCTGAGGGCGTCAGCGAATCTAACAGCTGCTGCACTTCGCTCCGGGTCCGCGAGGATTCGTTCGATAAGGCCGCTTGCATGATCTACCTCAATCGGGCCGCCGCCCGCGCCGGTCACCTGCGTCTTCTGCTCGCGCCGTCCCCAGGTATCGGGCCGCCGGTGCTCCAGGAACCAGGCCGCCGCGCGCCAGTCGCCGGGGTGGTCGCCCTCGGCTCGCTGCTGCACCAGGGCGGCGTTCCGGGCGATTGCGGCGGCTGCCTTCGCGCGTATGGTGTTGCAAAACTGAGCGTAAA
>JALGTT010000235.1 GCA_029821235.1 Candidatus Hebobacteria bacterium
GCTGCTGCTTCACTGCCGCAAAGAGCGGGCGGTGGCGGCCACCAAGACCTATGTCACTTCACTGGTGGGCATGGTGATGATCGCCCGCGCCCTGGGGGCGGAGATCGGGGCCGAGGAACTGGCGGAGATACCGGAGGCGATCCGCGTGGCCCTCTCTTGCGAGGACGCCATCCGGGAGGTGGCCCCCTACTACCGCTACGCCACCGCCGCCATCTGCCTGGCGCGGGCATTCAACTACTGCACGGCGAGGGAGACCGCGCTCAAACTCCAGGAGACCTGCTATCTGGGCGCGACGGGAATGTCGGCCGCCGACTTCCTGCATGGACCGATCGCCATGTTGAGCGAGACCACACCCCTCATCACCTTCGCCGCGCAAGGGCCCACCTATCCCTTCATGGAGAAGTTGGTTCGCCGCCTGCGGAGGCAGAACGCCGATATTCTCACCTTCAGCAACCAGGAGGAGATCACCAGGCTGTCCACCATGGGCATCCACTGCCCTGTGCGGGTCCAGGAGGGGCTCTCGGCCATCCCCTTCGCCACCCTTGGCCAACTGCTCGCCTGCCATGTGGCGGCCGCTGAAGGGAGCCTGCGGCTTCTCTGGCCGGGGAAACAGGTCTCGCCGGTATGGGCGGTCATTGGTTTTCAGACGGCAAATGGAGGCGGAGCGGAGCTTGTGGTCTTCTTTACAAGGCTGTATCGCTGTGCTAGAATGCACGCCGTTGTGTCTGGTCGCATCGGGGGTACGCGAGGCAGGTGCGCGCGCAAGCAGGGAATGGATGGGGACGCGTGGTAGGTTGGGGGTGACGGGTTAGCGGCTTGCTACCAGTGGAGTCCAGCTAGGCTGGCTCCGGAGGTGCTCGCCGACCGCGGCGCCGCTGGTGAAACCGCCGCTTGTGAAGGAGACGAGCGACCATGCGTACGTTTCTACGCGGGCGATGGGCGCGGGTCATCGCCCAGGCTCTGACGCTGACGTTCCTCTGGTCCGCGGCATTCTTGTGTCTGCCGGTGCCCCCCGCGAAGGCGCAGATCGCGATGCGGACTGCGGCCACCCAATCCGTGGCGGTTGTGCCCTTCGACAATCGGAGCCGCTTTGGCGCTGAGACTCTGGGGCAGGAGGCCGCAGAGGCGGTGACCGTGGAACTGCGGGAACGGCTTCTGCTCGATGTGCTGCCAGGCACGGATGTCGAGTTGGTGATGCACGACCTCAGCCTGAAGGTCCCGCTCAGCGACTCGGAACTGGTGCGCCTCGCCACGGAATTGGAGGTGACCATGGTGGTCGCCGGCGAGTTGCGCGCGGTAGACCTGAGAGACGGCCGCGGGGGCCGGCGCGCCCATGTGACGCTCGCGGTTGTGCTCTTCGACCGGGTGGCCGAGGACACCGTCAACGGCGCGCTCGTGGACGTCGTCGGACCGGCGGTTGCCGACGGCGACGACATGACGCTGGTGCGCAAGGCTATCGAGCAGGCCGCCTTCGAGGCGGTGCGGGAGATGCGGACCCGGCCGACCATTACCGCCACGGTGCTGTGGAACCGGGAGGATACCGTCTACGTCAGCGCGGGGTCCCGCGCGGGCCTCAAGCCGGGAACCCAGATGGCGGTAATCCGCAGCGGCCAGCGCCTCGGTCTGGTGGAGATCACCTCCGCCGATCCCCTGGGAGCCTACGCCAGGCTGGTGAGCGGACCCCAGCTTCGGCCGGGAGACCGACTGCGTGCGATCTACCGACTGCCCTCTCGGGTGAGGGCGCCGCTGAGCGAGCGGGTGGCGAAAAAGAAGCGGGGAATCGAGAAGTTGCTGATCGGCGCCGCCGCCCTGCTGGGCCTCGGCAATATCAGTTCCACCGCCCGGTTGCTGGGAGAGGGCGATGTGGCGGCTCCCGCCTTCACCGCCTCCAACTTGGCCAACGGACGTGAGCACGGGTACACGCACACGGCCGACTTCGGCTACTACGGCTGGCCCACCGTCCTGTTGACATGGGGCGACTATGATGACCCCTACGAGGGAACCCGATTGCTCGGATACGAGATCTGGAGCGATACCGTTGGGCTCGTGGAGGTCATCTCAACCACAGACCAGGCCTGGTACGACCAACACTATCTTCACTACTACAACGGGTATCCTGACGCTTACAAGGAGGCCGGCTTCACCATTGATTCCGTCACCGGAGAGGTGGACTTCTATAACACTCTCATTACGCTCGACCCCGATGAGGACCCGCCAGACATGGGGGTGTTCTGGGAGGAGGGGAGCGACAACATACTCTACGACTGGTGGCCCTTCAGCCCGCCGGTGGGAGTGAAGAGCCGCTACGCCATCAGGCCGGTGCTGGCGAAGCAGGACATAGACGGCTTTTGGACCATTGACCGTGGTACGGAGCTTTCCACCGGGGCTAACACGATCACGCCGGTGCTGGCGCCGTTGCCGTCGAACGTGTACCTCGCCGGTATGACGGCCACCTTCGAGTTCTACACTTCGGTGGGGGCAGATGAGGCCATCATCCAGATAGCCCGCGGTCCGTTGGCGGATTTCGACCCCGACAGAGTGTATTCGCACACCGCTCTCGGCATTGAGGCGGATCCGTTGTTCGGCTACGGGAAGCAGTTTGTGGACGTAGATCTCAACCAGGTCATCGGGCTGCCCGGCAGCGGCGACAAGTACTATTATCGAATCGGGTGCCGCAACCATGAGGATAGTACTTATCCGCAGTACTATCCAGGTGAGCAGCCGCAGGCAGATCCTTCTACGCTGCAGAACGAGTACTACTGGGTGTGGTCGGATGTGAAGAGCCTCACTCTGGTGGCGCCGAGCCGCGACCTGGCGGTGAAGCGGGAAAGAGATGCCCTGGCGCGGTCGCTATCCAGTCGCTCCCGGGTGTTGAACCGCACCCGGCGCGACCGGCCCCTGCGCATCCACTGACCTTCGATGACGACCCGATGGCGGGGCCGCAAGGCCCCGCCTCCTTCTTTGGGGGCGTGACGTGGTGCTTGCGTTGATGCCGTCAATCCGCAGAAGCATGGCGCCGATCCTCCTCCTGGCCGCCTGCGTGCTGGCGAGCGCGTTCCCGACGCGGGCCGACGCGGTGGGCCTCGGTCTGCGCATCACCTCGGACCGAGACCGCATTCCCGCCGACGGCCGAAGCCAGGTGGCGATCACGGTGGAGGTCACCGACGCCTATGGGGCCCCGGTGCCGGACGGCACGCGGGTACACCTCGCCACCACCCTGGGGAGAATCGTCTCCCCGGTGCAGACCGTGGGCGGACTGGCGCAGAGCGTGCTCACCGCGGCCCACACCCCCGGCATCGCCATCGTGTCCGCCATGGCCGGCGCGAGCCGCGCCTCCCTCCAGGTGGAGTTCCTGCCTCAGCCCGGAAGCCGCAGGCCCGCCGCCCGGATACTCGCCCTCTCCGCCAAGGAGATCTCCTACAGCGCGGACAAGCGCGTCTTCATCGCCATGGAGAACGCGGAACTCAGTTCCGAGGCACTGAGCATCAGCGCCGACGGCCTCCAGTACGATATGGAGCGGAACGTGGTCTGCGCGCAGGG
>JALGTT010000236.1 GCA_029821235.1 Candidatus Hebobacteria bacterium
AACTCCTTGCGCAGCCCAACCGCCCGCACCGCGGCTTCCTCCGCGGCCTGGCGGTCTCTCACCTCGCGCATCTCCTCTTCCCGTCGGCTCGCGCGCGCTTCATGGTCCCCCCGCGTCACCCGCCAGAATCACCGCATCCACCGGCATCCCCGGCTTCAGCTCCCGGTCCGGGTTCTCCACGTCTATCTTGACCCCGAACACCAACTTCACCCGTTCTTCCTTCGTCTGCACGTTCTTGGGGGTGTATTCGGCCTCCTGGGCGATCTCCACCACCCGCCCTCGGTAGCGCCGGCCGGGGAAACTGTCGCACTCCACCTCGGCCTCCTGCCCCAGTTTCACGCGGCCGATCTCCAGTTCCGGGACGTATACTCTCACCCACACCCTGTCCAGGGCGGCGATGCGCCACGAGTTCTCCCGGCTCCACCGCGCGCAGGGTCACCACCCCGTCGGTGGGGGCATACACCTCCGCGTAACTCATCCTCGCTTCGGCCGCGCGGAGCGCCGCCCGCGCCTGCTCCACCCGGGCGCGCGCCGCGGCCAGGGTCTCCGACCGCGCTCCCGCGCGCGCCAGGTCGAGGGCCGCCTTCGCCGCCCGCTCCTGGCTGCGCGCCTGGCGAATCGCCGCCTCCGCCGCCTGAATCTCCTCCGGCCTCGCTCCCGCCTCCGCCTCCGCCAGCGCCTCCTTGGCCACCCGCAGTTGCGCGCGGGCGGTGTCGCGGGCGGTGCGGGCGTGGTCCACCTGCTGCGCGGCCACCGCACCCTCCTCCAGCAGGGCCTCCGCGCGCCTCAGATCGCTCTCCGCCAGTTCCGCCGCCTCCCTCGCCTGCCGCACCTGGGCGCGCAGCCGCGCCAGGGTCTCCGCGCGCGCGCCGGCCAACAGCAGGTCCAGCCGGGCCTGCGCCTGTTCCCGCGCCTGGGCCGCCGCCCGGTAGCGCGCCTCGGCCATCCGCAGGTCTTCCTTGCGCGCTCCCGCCTCCATCTCGGCCAGCGCCGCCTCGGCCGCCGCGAGCGCGCCCTTCGCCTGCTCCACCTGGGCCGCCAGTTCCTCGCTCTCCAGGGTCGCCACCAGCGCCCCCTTGGTGACCGCGTCGCCCTCGTCCACCGGCAGTTCCACCACCCTGCCCGCAACGCGCGCGCTCACCTCCACTTCCGTCGCCTCCACGGTTCCGTTCCCGAATAGGCGGTCGTGCGGCGCCTCGTTCCGGCCGGCCAGCGACCTCCAGAAGACCAGCGCGAGTATCGCGACCACGAGGAGAGGGAGCAGTACTTTCCAGGGCTTGCCTTTCACGGCGATTCCCATGGTGGCCGGCATTGTCGGCGTGTCTTCTCTGCGTGCACGCTACTCTCTCTCGCCCGCCAGCTTCGCCAGCAGGTCTCCCGCCTCTCGCCGCGCTCCCAGCAGGTCGGCGTCGCTCCGCGTGTGGTTCAGGGGATCGGGGGCCAGGTCTTTCTTCACCCGTCTCAGCAGCCGCCGCGCCGCGGCCGCGGCCTTGCTCCTGCCCTCCGCCGCGCCCTCCAGCAGATACAGGTACTCGTAATCCTCGAACCCCTTGCGGATGACCTCCCACCTCAGACTGGAGCAGATGCCTTCCCGTCCCGGGTACACCAAGAACGCGTCCCCGGCCGGCAGGGGCATGCCGGTGGTGATGTAGACGCTTCCTCCGGTGGCATCGGTCCACGGGGACACCACCACCTCCTCCGGCAGCCCCCGCCACGTGCCCCAGTAGTTGTAGCCCCAGTGCAGGAAACCCTTGAGCCCCAGGCTCCACGAGAGCCAGAAGATGATGCGATTGCGGAGGGAGGGGTAGTCCAGGAACCGATTGGGGTACTGCCCCTGGGGCGCGAGGCACACGTAACTCCAGAGCGTCTCGTTCGGGTTGCGGGGGACGTCGGGTCCGGTGTGCTGAATCTGGGGCACCCGGATGTCCACGTATCCCGTCAGCCCCTGGCTCATCACCGCGTCGATGCGCGGCACCCCAGGCAGCCACTCCTTCACCTTGGCCGCGCAGCGACACCATGAGTCCTCGTTCTCCGGGATCGGCTCGTCTGCCACATGCTGCACGAACTGCTTGTGCCAGCCCCGCTGCTTGAGGTGACGGTACACCGCCTTCAGCAGCCCCTCCATGTACGGCTCGAACTTCTCGTCGGGGAGGCGGGAGGTGTCAATCCGCCTCCCGCGGGCGTCGTAGACCGGGAACCGGTGCCACACGATCGGGCTGTCCCAGGCCCCCTTCCGGTGGGCGAGATGTCCTCCCTCGATCCAGTCGATCCCCACCTTCCGGTGCATCTTCACCCAGCGGTCCAGCATCGAGAAATCGTAGGTGAACTTGCCGTCCGCCTTCCGCGTCACCCGCACCAGATCGAACCAGTCGGTGCAGATCATGTCCTGCTTGTGCGCGGCCATGTCCTGCGCGACCTTCTCCAGCCACTTCCAGTGGGCCTCGGACCAGGGCTCGACGTGATACCAGGCGGCCAGCAGGTCCGGGTAGTGCCATTCCGTGTGATGGAGATGCTGGCGGTCGGGCAGGGTGAACGGCCACACCGACACCGTGATGGGCACGGAGTGCGACCACTTTTCCCCATTCGTCCCCACCAACTCCAGCCCGATCTCGCCCCGGTACTCTCCCGGCGGCGTCCCCTTGGGCACCTTTACGGAAATCCACAGCGGCTGGGTCCACTCATCCCGGATGGGGATGGTCTCCTGCTCCAGAAACGCGTCCGGGAAGAAGGCCGGCGCCTTCCGTAGGTAGCTCGACGGGTCCTTGTTCTCCGGCGGATTGGCGAGCACATAGGTGTGCCAGATCCACCGCGCCGAGATGTTCCTCCGCCCGATCCTCGCGCCCCTCGGTCCGGTCAAGTCGGAGAGCGAGTACCTCGCCTGCGCCACCTCGTGCCCCCGCGGCACGTGCACCGCGATCTGCGCGTCCTCGGTCTCGTTGCGCGCGGCGCGGAGGGCGATCTGCTCCACCGCGCGCGGCGGCCTCCGGCTGTCCGGGAAAACTTTGTCCAGCGAATGTGTAACCCACAACTCCATTGCTTTCTCGACCTCCCTGCTCAACCGTCTCAATCACAGGCTAGGGCTTCGACGACACCCCCGCGGCCCCTGCGGCCCGCAGTGGCACAGGTCGAAGATCCGCCTCCGGCGGGCTCCCAGCCTGTGTGGAATGCCTGCCATTCTGGGATGCCCCTTTGCACAGGCTGAGGCTCTTCTCTCACCTTGACCAAACTACTCCTCCTCCCTAACATACGGCCGCCCATGCGGGCACACCTCGGAAGGAGCGTACGATGGCGCGAAAAACCTCCACGACCAACACGAAACTCCCCGTGCGATGGGAGGAACTGACCGCATCCGACTTCCCCGCGGCCGTGAAGCGGGCCAAGGGCGTGTGCTGGCCCCCACCTCCCTCTTGGCACCGATGTGATGGCCGCCCGCGCCGCGGCCGTCGGCGCCGCGGAGAGGGAATACGCGGTCGTGTTTCCCTGGTACTACTTCGGGCAGATCAACGAAGCCCGTCACCAGCCGGGCTGTGTCGCCCTCTCCGCCGACCTGCTCACCTCGGTTCTCCAGAATGTCTGCGACGAGATCGCCCGCAACGGGTTCACCAAGATCCTGATCGTGAACGGCCA
The DNA here is from genome assembly GCA_029821235.1 of Candidatus Hebobacteria bacterium. Classification (GTDB taxonomy): domain Bacteria; phylum Armatimonadota; class Hebobacteria; order Hebobacterales; family Hebobacteraceae; genus S016-27. The sequence continues at coordinate 3,628 of JALGTT010000236.1, forward strand.
CGGCGGAAACAACAACTGGCTCAACCTCTTCTGTCAGATCCAGCTCGAACGCCCGCGGGACTACGTGGTGTTCGTGGCCCGCCGGCCCTCCTTCGCGGAGATCGAGAAAGAAGTCGAAAGGATGCGCAAGACCGACTGGGGCGGGCACGCGGACGAGGTGGAGAGCAGTTGGATGATCGCCATCCGGCCCGACCTTGTCCATATCGAGAGGGCGGGGGAGGAGGACGGGCGGCCG
>JALGTT010000237.1 GCA_029821235.1 Candidatus Hebobacteria bacterium
TTCCGGCTGCAACTCACCCGCCTCGCCGCCATCGCCGCGGGGCAGCACTAGCGGCCGCCCGCCTCTATTTCGACGACTCCCGCCCGCGCCGGTCTTCCCCGATCTTGTCGCAGGCCGCGATGGCCTGTCTCAGCGAGTCCAGCATCGCCTCCACGCTCTGCTCCACGTCTTTGGCTCGCTCGGGTGGGAGTGTGCCGTAGCGCCGGCCCATGCGGCGGGGGAGCAGGTCCTCGACAAGTTCCTGGATGGTGCGCAGCAGGACGCTCACCCACATGCGGGCCGCGCCCCAGTCCGCCGCCGTCTCCCCCGGAGGCGCGTCGGAGGGCGCGTGCTGCCGGACGAATTCCCTGAGTTGAGCCTCGAATCGGTCCAGGGCCGCCGTCAGTTCCTCCTGCACCGCCTCCGGCAGCGGGGCCACCGCGGTTCCCCCCGGGGTTCGGCCCCGGGTGATGACCTGCCTCACCTCCTCCAGCCGCTGCCCTACCGTGGACCAGGTGGAAACGATGTGTGTGCGATGCTGCTCCTGCATTGGTGTTGCGTCCTTGGGGGATTGCAATGGTGGGCATGTTCCTTCGGCCGTGTGGGGAACATGGCCCGCCGTCCTCTTCTGTCGGCGGCCGTTCCTGTAGGGCTGGCATTTGGCTAGGTCCCTCGGGGACCGCTGGCTAGGCCTCTGGCCGCCATGGCGGTCTGCCCGAGGCAGACCTAGCCACATCCCGGCCTCTAGGCCTAGGGACCTATGCCAGCCATGGCGGGCTTGGGAAAGCCCACCCTACAGCGGCATCGGCGGCGGCCCTACAGGACTCTTCACGTCCGCTTCGCGCACCACCTGACCGCGTTCACGATCACCTGGCGAATCTCCGGCTGCTGGAAGACCGGCTGGGTCTCGTGGCCGGGCTGGAAGTAGAACACCCGCCCGTTGCCGAAGGTCCAGGCGCAGCCGGAGCGGAACTCCTCTCCCCCCTCGAACTGGGAATAGAAGACCAGAGTGTCCGGCTCCTTGATGTTGAACGGCTCGGCGTACATCTCGTCATGGGGCACCACGAAATCCTTGATTCCGGCGGCCACCGGGTGGTCGGGGGCCTTGACCATCACCTTCTGCCACTCGTCCGCCTCCCGCCAGGCGCCTATCTTCCCGTCCGTGCCCATCAGCGCGCACAGGGGGCGGCTCATGTGGGAGGAGTGCAGGGGAACGAAGCCCATTCCGCCCTCGGTTACCCGCTTCACTATTCGCTCCACCGCCTCGTCCGAGACATCGCCGTGGTGCAGGTGCCCGAACCACACCAGAACGTCCGTGTCGGCGAGGGCCCCCGCGCTCAACCCCTGCTCGGGGTCGCTCAACTGCGCGGTGTGGGCGGTGATCCCGTCCACAGTGTTTAGGTAACCGGCGATCTCGCCGTGGATCCCGTTCGGATACACGTCCTTGGGTTCGCTGAACTCGGACCAGACGAGAACCCGGATTGGCTGGCAACATTCACACATCCTGTTTCCTCCACCTTCGCGGTGCTCTAGACCTACTTCTTTCGCTTCTTCTTGGTATAGGCCCAGTCGGTGACCCGCTGCTCCCGCACGCGCTTCTTGGGCTTGCTGGCGGCCACCAGTTCCGCCAAAAGTTCCTCGTACTCGTTGGCCTTGAGGGGGAACTTCACCTCTTTCGCCCGGTAACTGGAGAGGATGATGGCATTCGCCAGCTCCACCGACCACAGCCCCTCCGCGCCGGGCGCGATCAGTTTCTCTCCCTTGAGGATGGCATTCACGAAGTTCTGGGTGATGCCGATGTGCCCGGGGTCGGAGGCCTTGAGCGGCGGCGTGGCCAGCTTCGCCTCGGGACTAGCCCACATCTCCTTGGTTTCCCAGGTGAACTTGGTGATGGGCCTGTCCAACTGCCAGAAGCGCATGGTCTGGTCGTCGAAGACGATCTTGCCGCGGTCGCCGACGATCTCGAACCGGGCGGAGGGCGGGGCCTCGTTCACGGTGGCATAGAGGTAGCCGTGCGCGCCGTTGGGGAACTCCATGGTGGCCCACGCCTCCTCCTCGACCTCGATCTCGTGGAGCCGGGTGCGGCAGCGGCCGGTCAGCGTCTTGGGCATTCCCGCCAGCCAGGCGAACTGGTCCAGCCCGTGGGGCGCCTGGTTGAGGAGCACTCCGCCGCCCTCGCCCCTCCAGGTGGCCCGCCATCCGCCGGAGTCGTAGTAGGCCTGAGAGCGGTAGTAACTCAGCACCATGTTGACCCGCATCAATTCGCCGAGCCGGCCCGTCTCGATGATCTTCTTCGCGGCCTGCGCCGCGGGCGAGCACCGCAACTGGTACATCACCGAGAACACGCACCCGCTGCGCTCGGCCGCCCTCACCATCCGCCTCGCCTGCTTCACGGAGACGCCGATGGGCTTCTCGCTGAGCACGTGGATGCCGCGCTTGAAGGCATCGATGGCGATGGGCGGGTGGAAGTAGTGGGGGGTGGCGATCAACACCGCGTCCACCAGCCCCGACTCCAGCATCTTCACGTGTCCCTCGAAATGGGGCACGCCGAACTTCTTTCCCACCTGTTCGGCGGTGGGGGCGTGGTTGTCGCAGACCGCGGTCAACTCCGCGCGCTTCAATTTCCCCATGTAGGCGCAGTGGCCCTGTCCCATGCCGCCCACGCCTGCTACGCCAATGCGGACCTTTTTCATCCTGTGGCACCTCCCGATGCCGGGCCGCCCGGCCCTACATGCTCTTGGAAATGATGGTGAGTAGCACCCGCAGTCCCGCCGCCACCTGGTCGCCCACCAACAGCCCAATCGCCAGCGGCACCATGCGCCGATAGAGTTGCAGTCCGCCGTAGCGGACCACCAGCGTCTTGAGCAGCCATCCGACGAAGAATGCCTGCCAGTACCAGTGCATTCCCCAGCAGTTCGCGGCCAGGTAGCCGAACGGATGCAACGGCCACCACCACAGGCGAAGCCGAAGCATCCCCAGGATCACCGCCACCGCCGCGCCCGCGGAGACCGCGATCAGCCCCGCGGAATCGAAGGGGGTGGGGTTGGTGACCAGTTCGTACATGCGGCCTCCCACCCCGCGCATCTGGGAGTGGAGCCAGCCCGAAGAGGCGGCGTTGATGTTGAGGAATCCGTAATGGTAG
>JALGTT010000238.1 GCA_029821235.1 Candidatus Hebobacteria bacterium
CGAAGTAGGATGTGGTGGATTTTCAATCTGCGGCACCTGCAGTTTGGCGCGGCGAGGTCCGAATACAGGCGGGCATGGGAATGCCCGCCCTACAGCACCACCCCTCTTATGGGGTCGAGGGGACTCCATCTGCGTTCGTCCGCGCCTCCCCCCACAGTCCGCCTTGTCCCCGCTCCCGCGGGTATGATAAACTCATCCTGCGCGCCCGTAGCTCAGTTGGATTAGAGCACCAGACTTCGGATCTGGGTGTCGGGGGTTCGAGTCCCTCCGGGCGCGCCAGGGTCCCCCTAGCGCCTCCCCATGCGGGCCGCGAGATAGGCCCGCCGCCGCAGTTCCAGGTCCTCCTCGGAGAGGCCCGCGGTCAGCGCCGCCGCCACCCGGTGCCACGACTCCCGCAGCGCGGTCGCCGGCGGCAGTTTGCTCTCCTCTCCGCCGTACATGGCGCTGGCATATCCCCAGGTGAGGGCCATCACCGCCTGCTCGGCCGCGGGTATGGCGCGCGCCAGGTTGCGGCCGTATTCGAACGGGGTCTGCCCCGGCCCCCGCCCGCGCCCCACCATGTCCGCGAAGTTCAGCATCAGGTGATAGGTGCGGATGGCGATCTCCCGCGCCGAGAGCCGCGAGAGGGCCTCCTGGTCCTCGAACACATCGAACAACGGATCCGGGAAGTCGAGTTCCTCTTCCTCCTCCACCTCCTCGGAGGCCGCCTCGCCTCTCCCGCGCAGGAGGCGTGTCACCCAGGCCGTCAGCCGCCGCCACCTCTCCAGCAGCCATGCCAGCAGCGCGGCCACCTTGGCGAGCAGCCACCGCGCGGCCCGGCTCCTGCCGAACAGCCAGGCCAGGACCACTGCCAGCAGGAGCAGAATCAACAGCAGCCAGAGCAGGGAGATGACCTTGGGGGCCGTCTGGTAGGCGGTGGCCGCTCCCGCGGCCAGCGCGCGCGTCCGCTCCCCGACCGCCTCCGCCAGAGCGCCCATCGCCCCCGCGGCCTCTTCCGTTCCGCGGCCGGCCTCGCGCAGGGTATCCTCGGCCGCCGGCGAGGCCCATGGCACCGCCGCGGCCAGCAGCGCGGCGGCGATGGCGGCCAGGATTCCCACCACGATCCACTTCTCCCTGGCCTGCCCCGCGAGCAGCAGGTTCCCGTGGCGCGCGGACTGCACGAGATGCCGCAGCCGCTCCGCCGCCATCAGCACGAACGCGGAGACCGCCAGGGCGACCAGCCAGTACACCGGCGCCGGCGCCCAGTCCTCTCCCCGGTGCCACACCGCCCCCAGGCCCAGCACCAGCAGGCCCAGCAGCAGCACCACCGCCAGCCCGGCCCGCTCCACCAGGGACGCCCGCCGCCTCCCCCGAAGCGCCTCCCAGCCGGCCCGCGCGGGCATCGCCTCCGGCAGCGCGTCGGCCGCCAGCCACACCAGGAAGTGGGAGGCGAAGGCCATCCCCAGCGTGGTCACCACCAACAGCCCCGCCACCCGGTACCCGTCGGCCCCATCCCCCAGCCAGGCCGTGGCACCCACCGCCAGGTTCGCCCACAGGGCCGCCAGACAGGCCCCTCGCAGCGACCACATCCTCCCCTCCCACCTCACCCCATAGGCGGCCGCCGCCATCGCCGCCAGCACCACCAGCATCGCCGCCGCCGCGCCCAACGGCATGTGCCGTCCGAGCGCGACTATCGGATAGGAGACCACACACAGCACCGGCAGGGCGGCCAGCACCCACCACCCGACGGGGACGCCCGCCGGCCGGCCGGCCGCTGCTCCCCGGCTAGGCCCAGAGCCCAAGCCCACCGATCTCCTCCTGTGTGCGGATTCGGCTGGTCGGGATTCCCGCCACCGTCAGTGGAACCCGCGTGGCGGCGGTGGCCGCGCCCCCTACCAGCACCACGTGTGCCGCGAACCCCGCGGTCTTCAGGCTCAGCAGCGCGGGAAGGGCGGGCCCGACGAGGCGCGGGGTGATCACGATCACCAGTGCCCCCCACGGCATCTGCACCTGCTCCCGGCGCAACACCACCCCCAGCGGCTCCCCCGCGCCCAACTCCATCCTCCCCAGCATCGAGAGGATGGCCGTCAACTGCTCCCTGCCCCGCCCGAAGGGCACTCGCTGCGGCCCGTCCTCCCCGGTGGCGGGATCGTATCCCACACACATCAGCCCGACCGGCTGTCTGCGCTCCAGGAGGTGATTGGCCAGGGAGGCGGCACAGGTCATCGCCAACTCCACCCACCCCTCCACCTCGGCCGAGGGCCCCGCGTAGTCCGTCCGCCTCAGATTCACCACGAGCATCGCCGCCACCTGGGCCGACACCTCATACAGCTTGGACTGCAATTCCCCGGTGTGCGCGGTGGCCCTCCAGTGCACCCGCCGCCACCCATCCCCGCTCTGGTAGGGGCGCACCCCCACCACCTGGCTGGGGTCCTCGAAAGCGCGCGGCCTGGCTCTCACCTCCGGGGCGGGCCGCCGCGAGGACAGGCGCGCGTGCTCGATCGCCGTCACCCTCGGGAAGACCGTCACCGCGGAGACGCCGGCGGCGGGCTTCTCCCTCTCCGCCAGCCCGAACAGATCCCCCGTCCGCAGGCTCACCGGCCCCAGCCGATAATACCCCCGCCTGCTCCCCTCCAGCGCGTAGGAGAACCGGAACTTGCTCCTCCCCGCCATGGGCCCCACCCGCCCCCGCAGTCCTCGGATCGCCAGCCCCACCGGCAGCGACTCCGCCGCCGCCACCCAGGCGGCCGGGAACGGACTGTCATTCTCGACCTCCACCTCCACCCGCACCTTTTCCCCAAATGCCATCCGGTCCGCGGACACCCACCGGCTGGCCCGCAGCCCCCGCGCCGCCAGCGCGGCCATCGCCTGGCCCAGCCCGAGCGCCGCCAGCATCAGCCATCCCACCCACCCGAACACGCCCGCGCCGGTGGCCCGCGAGATCGCCACCGCCAGCACTCCCAACAGACCCCACAGCAACGGCACTACCATGTCGGCACCGCGGTCACGGCCCCGCCTTCAGCAGGGCCCTCGCTTTCTCCGCCACCGCCTCCGGGGTAAACCCCCACTTCTCGGCGATCACCTTCCAGGGAGCGGAGGCGCCGAAGCGGTCTATCCCGTGGCTGATCCCCTGGAGGCC
>JALGTT010000239.1 GCA_029821235.1 Candidatus Hebobacteria bacterium
GCTTTCCTACAATGGGTTCCTCCTGGGGGTGATCGCGGCCGGGGTGAGCGCCACTCCTGCCTCCGTCCACTTCTGGGGCTTCGTCGCTCCCCATGGCGTGATCGAACTCCCCGCCATCATCATTTCCGGCGCGGCGGGGTTGCTGCTCGGGCTGGCCCTGGTCGATCCGGGCGAGCACTCCCGCGTCGACGCGCTGCGGCTGGCGGGACGGCAGGCCGGGATAATCATGCTGGGGGTGATAGTGTTTCTGGTGGTGGCGGGGATCGTGGAGGGGTTCTTCTCTCCCTCCTCCGCGCCGCTTCCCCTGAAGTTCGCGGTGGCGGCCTGCCTGGGGATGCTGTTCCTCGCCTATCTGGTCGCCGTCGCCGCCGGCCGGCAAGAGCGGAAGACGCCGGCCGACGAGGCTACAAGCGGGCGCGCGCCTTGATCTCCAAGTAGTGATTCAGCAGCGCCGGAGACAGGTTGTCGGGCGTGGCGTCGAAGGCCACCACACCCCGCTGTCGAAGCGCGGCGAGCGCCATCTGTCTGTCCCGGAGCAGTTCGGCGGCCACCGTTCTCTCGTAGAGATCCCGCGGCTCCTGCGGCCGCTTCTCGGCCAGCTTGTAGAGTTCGTAGTCGCTGAGCGCGGCGCAGAGCACCACGTGCCGCCTGGTCAGCAGCCCGATGTGGCGCCTCATGTGAGCAGCACCACCAGCGCACGCTTGCGGAGCCGAACGGCCGCCTCCAGGAAACATGCCGCGTAGTCGCTCTCGACCCGCTCCGGCTGCAATCCGTAGAGGGCCTCCAGCACCGGCCGGAACTGGCTCTTGCGCGGTGGAACGAAGAGATGCGCGGTGGAACGAAGAGATGCGTCCGCGCCGAGAACGCGAACACGCCCACCCAATCGCCGTGGCGGGAGGCGACGTGGGCGAGCAGGGTCGCCGCGTTCACCGCATGATCGGCCTTGGTCATCCCCTCCAACTCGCTGAGCATCACCCGCCCCAGGTCCAGGCAGATGACGATGTGCTGGCTCTTCTCGATGTCGTACTCCCGGGTGATGGGGCGCGCACGGCGGGCGGTCGCCTTCCAGTCCATCCGGCGCAGTTCGTCTCCGGGCACCCAGGCGCGGAGGGATTCGAACTCCATGCCCATGCTCAACAGGCGGGTGGGGTGGACGCCGATATCTGTGGGGTGCTGTTTCTGAGCCTGTAGTTGGTATGAGCGGAGCCGCTTGAGATTCGGGTATACCTTCACCACCTGCGACATCTCGAAGCGAAGTTGACGCGCCAGCAGCCCCAGCCTGGTTCGCAGCCGCACCTCGCACCGGCCGAACTGATAGGCGCCCCGGCGCCGCGGGGTGACGGAATAGGTTACTTGCTGCTCCGCACCGGCCGGCAGGTGGACGGGAAGGCGGAGATTGGCCGCCTCGAAGTCGAGGGGCGGTTCATCGCGCACGATGCCCAGGAAGGACTCCGCGCTGCGGTTGCGGAGCTCGATCTGGATGGAGTTGCGCGCCCCCATGGAAAGCGTCAGGTCCATCAGTCGCCTGGCCGTCACCCGGCGCGCCGCGCGCAGTGACCGCGCGTCGGTCCCCAACGCGGCCAGGAGCGCCAGCCCCCAGAGGGCGGCCAGCGCGAGGAACGCGGGGACGACGGCCGCCAGCGCGACCCAGACTGCCCCCAGGATCACCGCGTAGCCCACCCGCGGGGTGAGCATCCACCACATGCGGTCGGCCGATTGCTCGTCCTGCTCTTCAGCGGGGGACGGGTACGGTGGAGATGACACTTTCCAACAACCTTTCGGCCGTGAGGCCTTCGGTTTCGGCCTCCGGCCGCAGGATGAGTCGGTGACGAATGACCGGCGGCATCATCGCCTGCACGTCCTCCGGGATCACGAAGTCCCGGCCCTCTGACGCGGCGGCGATCTGAGCGCACTGCATGAGGTGGACGGCGGCCCGCGGGCTGGCCCCGAGGACGGTGTGAGGGGAGTCGCGCGTCAGCCGCGTCAAGTCCACCACGTAGGCCACCACTTCGTCTCGCACCGTCATGCGGGCCAGTTCCTCGCGCGCCTGCGCGAGTTCCGCCTCCCCGATGATGGTGCTGACGCCGGCCGCCTCCAGGTCCTGCGGGTCCTTTCCCTCCAGGTAGAGGCGGAGGATGCTCTGTTCCACCTCGGGCTCCGGGTAGCCCACGTCCACCTTCATCAGGAAGCGGTCCAGTTGGGCCTCCGGCAGCGGGTAGGTGCCCTCGTACTCGATGGGGTTCTGGGTGGCGGCCACGAAGAACAGCCCAGGCAGGAGGTGGTCCACTCCGTCAATGGTGACCCGATGCTCCTGCATCGCCTGCAGGAGGGCGGACTGGGTCTTGGGGGGCGTGCGGTTGATCTCGTCCACCAGCAGCACGTTGGTGAAGATGGGCCCCTTGACCAGGCGGAAGGTGCGCTGCTGCATGTCGAACACATTGGTGCCGGTGATGTCCGCGGGCATCAGGTCGGGGGTGCACTGCACCCTGCGGAAGTCGCCGCCGATGCAGCGCGCCAGCGCGCGCACCATCAGCGTCTTGGCGACCCCGGGGACTCCCTCCAGCAGCACGTGCCCCCCGGCGAGCACCGCGGTCAGGAGGTGGAGGACCACCTCCTCCTGCCCCAGCACCACCTTCTCCACCTCGGACTTGACTCGCTGCATCAGTTCTTGAATGGTCATCTGTTCGGCCTCATGGCTGGATTTGTCTGGCCGCCGCTACGGCCTCGTCCCATTGACGAATGAGTTCCATCGCCCGCGCCTCGGTGGGCCGGCGGCCCGCGAGTTCCGCGCGGAGCCGGGAAAGTTCTCGGGCCAGTCTGGCGGCCGCCTGGGGATTGCTGCGGCCCACGGCGGCGACGACCGCCTCGTCGCCGGCATCCGGCGCCAGGCCCAGTTCCACTCGCAGGCGCGCGAGGGCGCTGTCCACGGCTGTCTGCACCGCCAGCCTGGTGGCCCCTCCCTTTCGCAGGACGGTGGTCATCGTGCCCAGGAACTCGCTCCTCGGCCGGCCCCCGCGGGTGAGAGGGAGCACCGGTCCCAGCCGCCGGCTGCGCGCGAAGGCGACGAGGAGCAGACCCAGGACGACCTGCGCGAGCGCGATCTTCACCACGCGCGGGAGGAGCGCCCAGGCCGCGCTCTCGGCATATCCGTGATGGTACTCGTCGAAGTAGACGGGTCCCGCCTTCGGGTCTCCGATGGCGTTGAGCACGAGAAGGAAATTGTCGCCCTTGTCTATCCCCTCGTTGGAGAGGCTCCACGAACTGGCAAGGAACAGGATATCGCCCTGCCCCACGCGCGCATAGGCGGCCGCCACCCCGTAGTCATCGCTCGCCACCGGCGCCGCCTTCCGCAGCGCGTCGGTCAACTCGGAGTCTCCCGCCGCCACACAGGAGGAGCACTCGGAGTCGTCGCACTCATCGTCCGCGGGCTCCTCCTCGTCCTCCTTGAGAAGGCGTATTCGGGAATGCGACCTGACGGCGAGATGGGAAACGCCCTCCATCACGGAGACCGGCTGTGCCGGCCGCGCCTCCGACCACTCTGGACCGCGGAACAGCCATTCCAGATCAATCTCGGAGGGCGCCTCCGCCTGTGACTCCAGCAGCCAGCGCGGATACTCGCACACCACCAACCGATGGCCCGCCTTCACCCATCGGTAGAGGTCGTCCCACTCCCGCGAAGACAATACGGGCGGCTGGAACGGGTCCACCACGAACAGAGTCCCCTCGGCGGGCAGGTTGGCGGAGACCAAGGGCTGCCGAATCCGCTCGACCCGGTAGCCCAGGCGCTGCAATGCCAAGTACATACCGCGAAGACCCGCGGGCGAACTGCTGTAGGTGGTGCGGTTGGGCAGAGGGGAACCGGGGGCGCCGGCCTGCTCGGTGCCGCCGAGGAGCGACCCACCAGACTTCTCGCGGGATTCTGCTCACTCTGCGCTTCCCTCCAACTTGCGCCACTGTGCCTGGGCCGCCGCGTATTCCTCCGGCCCCACGGGCCGGCCTCCGTACCAGGCAGGGACGAACACGCGATTCAGGGCGAGCAACGCTTCGGCCTCCGCCTCGTGGCCCTCTCTTCGCAGGCGGCGGATGAACTGTCCGTCGGTGGCCGACTTCTCGAACCTCGCCAGGCCCAACTCATCCAATCGCATCAAGGCGGCCATGTGCAGGGCCCGCAGCGCGGAGAGGTAGTCTCCCGCGGCCAGCGCGGCCTCCGCCTCCGACAGCCACTCCTTGTGCGTTCTCGTCGGTTCCGGCCTGGCGGGCGCCCGGCGCGGCCGGCGGAGGGAGGGCCGGCGACGGGGGATGAGTCCCAGCAACTGCACCAGGAGATAGAGCGCGCCCAGCCCGAGGAAGATCACGATGCCCCAGGCCATGATGCGCGCTATCCTCCCCACCTTCTCGAAATCGAGAGAGGGAAACATGTCGGCCAGCCGTTCGAGCAATTTCGTTGCCTGCCGGTAGAACCAGACGCGTATCCGGTGGGCGAGCCCGGGGCGGAACTCCCTCCTGGCCAGCACCTTGGCCAGTACGGCCCCGGCGTTCCGCGGAGGGGCTTTGCGCGGCGCGAGCATGCCTGCATGCAGATTGTCCAGAACCTCGGCCGCTTCCTCGATTCCCGCGGGGCCCTGCTCGGCCCGCGCCAGCAACTCCTCTCGCAGTTTCCGGTTGTCGAGGCGCAGGGGAGGGCGTTCGGGCGAGGTCGGAATCTCTATCTGTTCGGGGATGAGCCGGATCGCGCGCGCGGCCCGCTCCTGCTGATGCTTGCCGGCGGCGGCCGCCTGGCGCAGTTGGTCGGCGGCTTTCTCGATGAGCCGGGCGTATTGCGCCCTGGTGAGCACCTCGGCCCGGGCGCCGCCGCCGAGGAGAAGGAATGCCGCCAACAGCCAGACGGTCTGCTTCGTCACGCCTGATCCATGGTCCCACCGGAAGGAGATGGCGGCTGCGGCGGCGGTGGGGGAG
>JALGTT010000240.1 GCA_029821235.1 Candidatus Hebobacteria bacterium
ATTCATCTTCGCCAAGGCTACGGCTGGCAGGCCAGCTTGTCTTCCGCGCAGAACCAGTATTCGGCTGCATTCGGCGACCTATGTGGGTCGGCGAAGGCTGGTGTCCGCCGTAGCTCGCCGGAGTGCCAGCGGAGGCAGGCGAAGGAGGACCTGCGTTTGCATTACGTCTATCTGATCCAGAGTATTCGTCATCCAGCACAACGGTATGTCGGGATCGCAACGGATGTTGATGCGAGGCTCAAGGAACACAATGCCGGCAGGTCGCCCCACACCTCTAAGTACGTACCGTGGAGGCTGGTTGTGGCGATTCGCTTCCAGGACAGACGAAAGGCATTGAAGTTCGAACGCTACTTGAAATCGGGCTCCGGCCGAGCCTTCTCCACCCGCCATTTCCTGTAGCCCCCTCCCCCCCCCCCTCACAGGTACTCCGCCCCCGCGCGTGTAAATGAATCCGTTGGAATCGGCAACACGTGACAGGAGCGAAGGTGTCCCGCGAATTTCGCGATTTGAAGACCCTGGCGGAGGCGAGGGAGGTGTTGTGGGACGCGCTGCCGGAGGCGATGCGGGAGGGGAGGTTCGGCGCGCGGTCCGTGCCCCTTGCAGAGGCGGTGGGGAGCGTGCTTCACGAGGCGGGCTACGCGGTGCGCGCCCAGGACACCTTCGGGGCCTCGGAGGGATTCCCCGCCTACCTGAAGGTGACCGGTGAGGTGCGGATGGGTGAGCCGGCCGGGCTCTCCATCGGCAGCCAGGAATGCGCCCGCATTCCCACCGGCGGAATGCTGCCCGAGGGGGCAGACGCGGTGTTGATGGTGGAGCACACCCAGCCCTGGGGCGCGGACAGCATCGAGGCCCTTCGCCCGGCGGCCCCCGGCGACCACGTGGTCCGGCGCGGCGACGATGTGAAACAGGGCGCGACCGTGCTCCCCGCGGGACATCGCCTCCGCCCTCAGGACATCTCCGCTCTTGCGGGGCTGGGCATGTCGCAGGTGGTGGTGCGGAGGCCGCGGGTCGGCGTGCTCTCCACCGGGGATGAGTTGGTGGCGCACGATGCGCCCCTGCCGCCTGGCAAGATCCGCGATATGAATGGACCCGCCCTCTGCGCTGCGGTGCGCGCGCTGGGGGCGGAGCCGCATGACCTCGGCATCGTGGGGGACGACCGGGAGGCCCTGCAATCCGCGCTGGTCGTCGGTCTGGCGGAATCAGACCTGGTGTTGGTGTCGGGCGGCACGTCTGTGGGAGCGCACGATCTGATTCCGGAACTGTTGAACTCCCTCGGGCCGCCTGGCGTGCTGGTTCACGGGATGGCGATGCGGCCGGGGAAGCCGGTGGTCGTGGCGGTCGTCGGAGAGCGGCCGGCCTTCGGCCTGCCGGGCCACCCCACCTCGGCGCTGATCATCTTCCACGAACTCGTCGCGCCGCTGATCGCCAGAGCCACCGGAGCAGAGGCGCAAAGAGCGACGGTGCGGGCTCGTCTGTCCCGCAATATTCCCTCCCAGGTGGGCAGGGAGGACATCATCCGGGTGCGACTGGAGCAAGACGACTCCGGATGGCGTGCGGTTCCCGTGTTCGCGCCCTCTGCGCTCATCACCTCCCTGGTGCAGGCCGACGGCCTGGTGCGGATCCCCGTGGAGGCGGAGGGGCTGTACGCTGACGAGAACGTGGAAGTGGAGTTGCTGTCGTGACCGAGGGGAAGGGAAAGCGACGGAGCCGCGAGTTCTACCTGCGCGTCACGCCGCTGGAGCAGGCGCTGGCGAAGTGGAGGCGGGTGTGGGGCGAGTTGCGCCTGCGCGATCGGCTGGATGCGGAGGAAATTCCCACCGAGGAGGCCCTGGGCCGCGTCACGGCTGAATCCGTGTCGGCGACCGCCTCCTCGCCGCACTACCACGCGGCGGCGATGGACGGCATCGCGGTGCGCGCGGCGGACACCGCGGGCGCCTCCGAACTCACCCCCCGGAGGTTTCGCGTGGGCGCGGAGGCGGTGTACGTCAACACCGGCGATCCCCTCCCGGAGGAGGCGGACGCGGTGATCATGATCGAGGACACCGCGGAGGTGGGAGAGGGCGAGTTGGAGATCACCGCGGCCGCGGTGCCGTGGCAGCACACCCGGGTGATCGGTGAGGACATCGTCGCCACCGAGGTGATCGTGCCCGCGGGACAGCGCCTCCGCCCGGTGGACATCGGCGCGCTGCTGGCCGCGGGGGTGTTACGGGTGAAAGTGAAGGCGCGGCCACGGGTCGCCATCATCCCCACCGGCCGGGAACTGGTCTCCCCCGGCAAGGCGGAGAAACCCGGCGAGGTGCCGGACTTCAATTCGCCCATGATCGCCGCCTCGCTCACCGAGGACGGCGCGCAGCCCGCGCGCCGCCGCCCGGCCTCCGATGCCCCGGAGGCCATCCGAGAGGAGATCGAGCGCGCCTGCGAGACTGCCGACCTGGTGATCACCATCGCCGGGGCCTCCGCGGGAACCCGCGATTTCACCGCGGAGGCCATCCGAGCCGCCGGAGACCTGCTGGTGCACGGAATCGCCACCCGGCCCGGCAAGCCGCTCGCGCTGGGCGTGGTGCGCGACACGCCCGTGGCGGCCCTGCCCGGCTATCCGGTGTCGGCGATGTTGTGCTACGACCTCTGTTGATCGCGCACATGCTGGGAGAACCCGCCCCGGCGCGGCCGCGAGTGCAGGTGACTCTCAGCCGGAAGGTCGCCTCCACCGCGGGGAGCGAGGAGTTCCTGCGGGTGCGCCTGGGCGAGGTCGGCGGCCGCATCGTGGCCGTCCCCACCGCCCGCGGCGCGGGTCTGGTGAGCGCGTTGGCGCGGGCCGACGGGATCGTGGCGATCCCCAGCGCGAGCGAGGGCCTCCCCAAGGGGGCCGAGGTCGCGTGCGAGTTGCTTCGCCCGGAGCACTGGATTCGCAGCACCATCCTCATCACGGGAAGCCACGATCTCGCCCTCGACCTGCTGGCGGAGTACGTGCACGCGGAGGACGAAGACTTGCGCGTAGTGTCCACCCATGTCGGCAGCATGGGCGGGCTAGCGGTGCTGCGGGAGGGCTTCTGTCATCTCGCGGGGTGCCACCTGCTCGACCCTGATACCGGCGAATACAACTGGCCCACCATCAGGCACCTCTTCGGCAGCCAGCCCGTGAGCCTGGTGACCCTCGCCCACCGCCAGCAGGGGTTCATGGTGCCCCGGGGCAACCCGAAGAACATCCGCGGGTGGGAGGACCTGGCGCGGGCGGACGTCACCTTCGTCAACCGGCAGCATGGGGCGGGGACGCGGGTGCTGCTCGACTATCACCTCGGCAAACTGGGAATCTCGCCGGACCAGGTGCGCGGCTACCAGCGGGAGGTCTACACCCACCTCGCGGTTGCCTCCATGGTGGTGAACGGTACCGCGGATGTCGGGCTGGGGATCCTGGCGGCGGCGCGGGCGCTGGGGTTGGATTTCGTACCGCTCGCGCTGGAGCGGTACGATCTGGCGGCCCGGCCGGAGTTCTGGCAGGAGCCGCGGGGAGCGGCGCTGCTGCGCGCCCTTCGCAGCCGGCAGTTCAAGGATCGCCTCGCCGCGTTGGGCGGGTACGACACGCGGGAGACGGGTGTGACACAATCGTCGGAGAACGCACCTCCCTAGACCGCCCGGTTGTGGAACACTATCACCCGGAGCAGGAGGCGGCTCCGGTTTCTTCATGGAGGGGTGGAGGGGATGTCCGGTCCTTCCGAAAGTACGCTCTCCGGCCCGGAGAAGGTGGCCGTGTTGCTGATGGCCCTGGGCTCGGAGAAGTCCACACAGCTCGTGTCGACGCTCACCTCCCAGGAGATCGAGCAACTGGCCTCACATCTCGCCCGCACTCAGCAGGTGGATGAGAAGACCAAGGCACAGGTGCTCGAGGAGTTCCAGCAGGCGTCGCAGTCCGATGCCTCGGAGGGCGGGGGGCTGGATTACGCGCGGGAACTGTTGATCAACGCGCTGGGGGCGGAGCGCGCGGAGAGCGTCATCTCGCGGCTGGAATTCGCCTCCGAGGTGGCCGACATCAGCGTCGAGAGCGAGAAGGAGGCCGACCGCCTGGGACGGGTGCTACGCAGCCAGCACCCCCAGCTCGCCGCCGCGGTACTCAGCAGACTGCAGCCGGCGATGGCTGCGCGCGTGCTCGGCAGCCTTTCGTCGGAGACCAGACTCGAAGTGGCCCTCCGGCTGGTGGATATGGAGACCCCGGACCTGGAGGCCTTCCGCCGGCTGGGCCAGGCCCTGCGCAGCTCTCTGGTCTCCAGCCACACCGCTCCCTCCGGGCCCGCGCAGGGCAAGCGGCGCCTGGCCGAGATACTCAACTCCGCGGACAAGGAGATCGAGCAGGGCGTGCTGTCCGATCTCCAGAGGCACAACCCGACCCTCGCCAAACAGGTGCGCGACCGGATGTTCACCTTCGAGGACCTGTCCCAACTCGAGCCGAGGGAACTGCAACTCGTCCTGCGCACCGTCTCCCAGGACGATCTCCGTATGGCGCTGCAAACCACCGGCGACAAACTCAAGCAGTACATCTTCTCCAATATGTCCGAGCGGGCCGCGGCCGCCCTGAAGGAGGACATGGAGACCGCCGGGCCGGTGAAGCCGGATCAATCCCACGCGGCACAGCGGAGAATCGCGGCCGCCGCCCGCCAACTCGCGAAGGAAGGCACGCTTTCCCTCAAGTCAGAGTCCGAACCGGCCGAGGAGGGCGAGGAAGAGGAAGAGAACGAGGCGGGAGCCGAGGAGACCGCGGCCGAAGAGCCGGCCGAGCAGAATGCGGATGCGCAGCCTGCGGCCGAGGACGAGGCCGCGGAGGCCGCCCAGGAGGCCGGCGATGCCCAGTAGGAAACGCACCAGGGGCGTGCTGTCGCCGGAGGCGCTCCAAGAGGCGGAGACCACCGTCGAACCCTATGACTTCGCCAACCCCAATCGCCTGCCCAGGCAGATCCTGCGGGCGCTGACCAATATCTGCGAGGAGGCGGCGAGGGACATCACGCGGCTCCTCTCCGATCGAGACCTCACCGCGCCCGTGGTGCATTTCCAGGAGATTCGCTGCGCCCGGGCGGAGACGCTGGCGGAGGAACTCCCCAGGCCCACCATGGTGGTGATTCTCGCCACCGCCCCCGTGGAGGGAGTCGGCCTGCTTCAGATGGATCTGCCGGTCGCCTTCGCCCTCCTGAACCACTTGCTGGGAGGCAGCGAACTGAAGGAGACGCCCCAGCGAGGGCTTTCGCCTCTGGAGCACGCCGCGCTCGAAGAACTGGTGGACAGCATTCTCGGCTCCATCCGCCAGGCGTGGGAGCCGGCCTGCCGCCTCGATTTCACCGTCACGCAGCGGACCGACGCGCTGGAGACTCTGCACTTCGGCGATCCGAAGGACTGGCTCCTGCTCATGTGTTTCCATCTCGAATCGCCTATCGCCACCGGAGACCTGCGGCTTGCCGTTCCCGCCGCGGTCACCGATCATGTGTCCCGTTCGGAATCCCGCGCCGCAGGGCAGACCGCGCCCCCGCGGGGCACGGCCGAACAGGAGCGGCAACTCAAATTGCTCGGCGATGTGTGCGTCGAGTTCACCGCGCGGCTGGGGCCGATGGCGCT
>JALGTT010000241.1 GCA_029821235.1 Candidatus Hebobacteria bacterium
CTCTCCCGCCCTTTCGGCTTCTATTTCGGGGGGCAGCATGGATGCATTGGAGGGTGGAACTGTGGAATAACTCTGGCTGGAAGCCGTCGGAACTGGAATCAGTGGGCGCCGAAGCGTTTCGGGGCCGCTAATCTCGCGTCTGAGAAAGCCGCGCTGGGAGGACTTGAGTGCTTGAGGTTCTGAACACACTCTCCAAGGGCGGATTGGTGATGATTCCGCTCGCGGTCTGTTCGCTGCTGGCGCTGGCCGTCATCATCGAGCGCTACCTGGTGCTTCGCCGCGCAGACGAGGGCGGGGAGGAACTCATCGGGCAGATTCGGCGCGCCCTGCGGGAGGGCGACGGCCTGGAGGCCCTCGGCAGGTGCGAGCAGACGAAGAGCGTGGTCGCCAGTGTGCTGGCGGCCGGGCTGCGGGCCCATCTCCGCGGCATGCCGGTGAGCGAGACCATGGAGGAGCAGACGCTCGCCGATCAGCGAATCCTCAACCGTCGGCTCACGGTGCTGGATACTATCGTCACCCTCGCTCCCCTGCTCGGTCTGCTGGGCACCGTGCTGGGGATGATCTCTTCGTTCAACATCATCTCGGTGAGCGGCACCAGCCATCCGGCGGGCATCACCGGGGGAGTGGCGGAGGCGCTGATCGCCACCGCCACCGGATTGACCATCGCCATCTTCAGCCTGGTGGGATACAACTGGTGCCGCG
This sequence comes from Candidatus Hebobacteria bacterium, assembly GCA_029821235.1. GTDB lineage: Bacteria > Armatimonadota > Hebobacteria > Hebobacterales > Hebobacteraceae > S016-27. The sequence goes on from JALGTT010000241.1 coordinate 703, forward strand.
ACCGGGTGCGTCAGATAATGGATGAAGTGGAGCTGCGCGCCACCCAACTGGAGAACCTGCTGGCCGAGATCTCTCAGCCTCAGCACGCACCGGCGCGCGAGGAGGTCACCGTTGCGCATTAGCCGCCCGCCCGCGCAGAAGGCCCGTATCGAACTCATCCCCATGATCGACACCATGGCCTTCCTGCTCATCTTCTTCATGATCGCTTCCCTCGCCATGAGCAGGCAGCAGGGCATGCCGGTCAATCTGCCCAGGGCGGAGGCGGCCGCGCCGCAGACCTGGGGGGACCGCGCGCTGGTGGTGACAATTACGCGGGAGGGGAAGTTATACTTGAATAGGGAGGCCATCCGGCTTCACGAACTCAGGCCCGCAGTGGAGGCGCGGCTGGCCGCCAAGCCCAATACCATCGTGGTGATCAACGCGGACGAGGGCCTGCGCCATGGAGCGGTGATGCGAGTGATGGACCTGGTCAAACAGGCGGGGGCGCAGCAGATGGCGATCGCCACCAAGTATCCGGAAGACGCGCCGGAGGCGGCCCCGTGAGGAATGCCCTGGACCGCTATCTCCTGTGGGGATTCATGGGGGCGATCGTGGTCCACACCGGCGCGCTGGCGGCCGGCAGCCGCCTGTCCGCCGTTCGCCCCGGCAACGATTCCCTGGAGCAGATCCAGGTGTTCGACAGCCGCGCGCCCATGGTGGTCTCTCCGGTGGCCCTGGTGGAGTGGCCCGCCGCGGAACCCGAACCTGAGGCGACGACCCTGGTGAGCCCGGAGCCGCCGCCCGAGATGGTGGTGGAGCCGGTCACCAGGCCTTCGCCGCCCAAGCCGCCGGCCCAGAATCGAAAGTCGGACCCGAAGGTCTCGTCCCGCACCCCCCGACCAGATCCGCCCGACTTGTCTCCCACGCCGGATGTCCCTCCCGCTCCTTCTCCCCCGGCACCGCAGCAGACGCCTGCACAGTCTCCGGGTGGCAGCAAAGCCCCTGGGCCCGCGGACCGCGGTGACGGGGGATCCGTGGACCTCGGCTCCCCCAGCCCGAACGGGGATCTGATCGGTCTTCCCTCCGGCGGGACTCCGCCGGGCAGCCTTCCCGGTGTGGGCGGTGGATCGGGGCCCGGCACCGCCTCCGGCGATGAGCCCGGCTCCGGCACCGGAAGCGGTGACGGAACCGGCCGCGGTCAGGGGGACGGGTCCGGGGACGGCGCGAGCGCGGGCGGCGGATCGCCCGCGGGCGGGGGCGGGTTCATCTCCCGGGTGGCCGACCGCAAGCAGCCGGAGGTGATCTACCGGGGCACTCTCTCCTATCCTCCCGCCGCGGTCGAGGAGGGAGTGGAGGGCACGGTCAAACTCAAGGTGCTGGTGACGCCGTGCAGGACGGGAAGCCGCGCCGCGTGTTCAGTATAGCGACAGTTGTGTTCGAGTTGCGCTAGGTGGAATTGCCAGCATACATGGCAAACCGCCAGAGTATGGTACATTACAGTAGGCAAAACGAGACCGGTATCGGCCTCGGATTATGACACGGGGACAGGGCTGCGCGTTGCGCTAGGCGGACAACACAGCCCTTTGGAGAATGACGAGATAGCGCTCGCCAGCGAAGGGGCGGCCAAAGCGTGAGCCGGATCTGCTGTTTGAGGGCAGATCGCCCGCGCGCTTTCTCCCCAACCGTGGACAGCAGGCGTTCGCTCGTCTGTACTTGGTGAGGACAATTTCATAGCAATAGCTGGGGAAATGCAATAGTCGAGAATCGTGAAGGAGTGATCATCGTGAGGGCAACCCAGTGGCAGAGCGTAGTAGTGACCGCCGTGCTGGTGCTCGTCGCGGGCACCGCGTGGGGGGCAGTGACCGGCACCATCTCGGGTGTGGTCGGGGACTCTCAGACGCGCGAGGTCCTGGCGGGGGCGAACGTCTCCGTGCTGGGAACGGACCTTTCCACCGTGACCGACGCGCAGGGGCGTTTTTCCATCACCAACGTGCCACCGGGCACTTACACGGTGGCGGTGGACCTGGTGGGCTACACCACCGCCCACGTTACCGGGGTGGTGGTGACCCAGGACCAGGCCAGCGCCCTCGAGGTGGCCCTGGAGCCGAAGATCGAGGAGGCGGCCGGGGCGGAGGTGAAGGTTACGGCAGCGCGCGTCAGGGTCCGCAGTGATGTTACGGCTTCGGTCTATGTCACCACGGCCACCGACGAGCAGATGACCCTCTCCCAGCCCAACGACCGGTATCAGTTCCCGGGGCTGGTGTTCTCGCAGCCGGGGGTCGTGCCCGACAACACTTTCTACCCGCACGTGCGGGGGGCGCGCGTCAACCAGGTGGGCTACCTGTTGGACGGCATCCCCATCACGGACCCGAACTCCAATGTCTTCGCCACCAACATCGTCTCCATCGGCCTGGACCGGTTGGAGTTGTTCACCGGCGGCTATCCGGCCGAGTACGGCGGGTTCACGGGCGGGATCATCAACCAGGTGGTGAAGCGGGGCGACCAGATGCGCGGGGCCCTGGTGGACGTGGGGGCGGGGACGCCCTACGACTTCGGCGGCCTGCTGTTGGAGACCGGCGAGGTGGACGGTCGGGCGAACTGGTATTTCGGAATGTACTCGTGGCACACCCGCTTCAACGACAACTTGTTCACCTCCGAGGCGCCGACCGTATCCGACCACATCGCCAAGGTCATCTACGACGCCGGCGCGAGGGACAAGGTAACCGTGCTCGCCCACCACGGGTATGCCCGGTATCTCTTCCCGTTCGAGCGAATGTTCACTTTCGACCCCGACACGGCCACGTGGAGCGGCGCGTCGGGAGACGACTACGGCCGGCAGGGCGATGACCTGCAGTCCATCGCGCTCAACCACACCCTCAGCCCGACCGCCTTCTGGACGCTGCGCCTGTCGCGAATGAAGCATTTCCTGGAGTTGGAACTGGGCGACCCGGGCAACGCGTTCTGGCAGCGCCGTAATGAGCGGATGTTCATCGCCCAGTTCGACTATCAGCGCCAGGTCGGACCGCACCGGCTGGCGGCCGGCATCTGGCAGATCAACAGCGAGAACCGATCCCGCTACAGCGTCTTCGGCACCCAGTACAGCCCGTTCGGCCTGCTGGACTCGGTGGCCGACAACGATACCCGCAACCTCCAGGCCTATGTGGAGGACAAGGTGCAGGTAACCGACGACCTGGTGCTCAGCCTCGGGCTCCGGCGGGACAAGATGACCTATCAGCGGCCCGCCGCCGGGGACCTCGATGTGAGCGAGAGCAGCGCCCGCGCCGGCCTCACCTATACCGCCTCCCCGCGGTTCCTGGTGAGGGCCTCCGCCGGGCAGTACGTGGAGTTCCCGCGGGCCAACCTGATCGCCGCGCAGTATCTGCCCCACGAGACGGAGAACCCGATGTTCGAGGGCTGGGGGTGGACCTGGGATATGCTCATGTTCCCGGACTTCCCCGTCCGCCCGCAGGTGGATCGGGCGCGGGACGTCGGCTTCGAGTGGAAGGCCGACGAGGCCACCCTGGTGACCGCCACCTACTTCCATCGCGACAGCAACCAGATGACACAGCGCTGGCACGGCGTGGTCTGGGATGACAGCACTCCCATCCCCTCCTACGATCCCGCCAACTTCGACCCCGACGCGCCGGTGTGGTTCGCGGGGACCGGCACCGCCACCACCCGCGGCCTGGAGTTGAAGGTCGATCGCCGGCTCGCCAATAACCTCCGCGGATGGCTGTCGTATACCTATATGGATGCGAAGGCCACCAGCAATCAGGACAACCTGTATCCCTTCGGCTACGGCTTCCTCAACCGGACCGATCCCGCCGCGCTGGCGCAGGAGTTCCCGGTGGACTGGAACCAGAAGCGCACCATCGCCCTCGCCCTCCGGTGGAAGACCGGCAAACTCACGGTGAACCCGTGGGTCTTCATGGGCAGCGGCTTTCCCTACGGGCAGAGCGGACTGGATGTGGGCGGCAGCGACCCGGCCCATGTGCCGAACCCGAACTACGATCCGGGCGATCCCGCGAGCCCGGAGGAGTTGGTGGTGCCGGAGAACTACGTCAACCCGGCCGATCCCGCGCAGGGGTTCATCACCCCCAACTCGCTCAAGACCGGCAAGAACCTCACCGTGAGCCTCAACCTGTCCTATCAGGTGCAGCCCGAGTGTGAGGTGTATGTCCAGATCTATAACCTCTTCGCGCGCGATGACGAGACCAGCCGGGTGATCTTCCACCCCAGGACGGGCGCGCTTCTCGGCAACATCGAGGGCGACAATATCTACTACATTCCCTTCTCCCGCACCCCGCCGCGCTTCATCGCCTTCGGGGTGAGACAGAAGTTCTGAGGCTCGCCGCGCACGTGAATCACGAAACCAAAGGGGTC
>JALGTT010000242.1 GCA_029821235.1 Candidatus Hebobacteria bacterium
AGCACCGCCGCCTCGCAGCCGAAGGGCGGGTACAGGTCCTGCGGGACCATCCCCACCAGATTCAGGTTCTTGGGCTTGGCAGGGGGCTGTCCGGGCACGTGGACCTCGGTCACACACGGGTAGTAGCCGATGCTCGCCTGCACCTGCCCGGCGGCGGCCACCTCTTTGCTGTCGGCCGCGTACTGCGGAAACACCACCTTATCCTTGACCTTATCCCAGATGCCGGCCGCCTTCAGCGCCTCGATGGCGTGCTTGCCCACCGAGTTGTACTCCGGGTTGGGAACGGAGATGGTCTTCACCGCCGGCTTCGCCAGGTCCTGAATGGTCTTGATGCCTGCCGGGTTTTCCTTGGAGGTAGTGATGGCCAGCGCGTTGTCCGCGATTTTCACCCTCGTGTCAGCCTGCAACATCCCGGCCTCCTCCAGGAGGTCCATCTCCAGGTCCCCCATGGTCAGCACCACATCCGGAGTCTCCTTGCCGTCGAGGATCTTCTTCACGATGGTGACCATGTTCTCCGGGACCCACTCGAGTTCCACGTCCGGGTGCTGAGCCGCCCACACCTTGGCCGCCTCGTTGAACGGCCCCACCTGGCCGCACGGCACCATCACGGAGATGACGCCCGCCGTCTCGGACGCGCCGTCCGAAGCCTTCCCCTGACCCCCACAGCCGGCCGCCAGAGCCAGACACAGCGCCGCACACGCAATACTGAGCATCCGTGGAATGAGACGCCTCACCACTTCCTCCTCGAGATGACATCTGCTCGTAACGTCACCCGAGGATAGCAACCCAAACTGACGGATGTGTGAACAAATTGCGGCGGTTCCGGCCAGGTCCCGCGTCTCGCCCCGCCTGCGGCCGCCGGGAACACCGCACCTACATCACCAGCGCGGCCGACTCCCCCAGCACTTCCCTCACCTCCACCGGCCGCTGCTGCCGGGTGGACTCTATGCAGGCCCACACCACCGCCAGCGCCAGCATCGCCTCCGGGCCGCCGGTCTCCGGCTCGTCGTCCGCGCGGATGGCGCGGGCGAGTTCGTCCATCTCCGCGGCGAAGCCGTTGATGGGAGGCACCTCGCTCTCCTTCGTCTCCGTGGTCCAGGGGTCGGTGGGGATCACGTGCGTGAGCTTCCCGCGCTCCGCGTACACGTTCTCCTTGCGCCCGTAGAAGCGCGCGAAGTGCACCGGAGGCGCGACATAGTTGGTGCCCACATAGGCGAGCAGGCCGCTCTCGAATTCCAGCAGAGTCAAGAAGACGTCCTCGATCTCGGAGGGCAGAATGTCCTTCGTGCACAGGGCGGTGACCCGCTTGGTGGGGCCGACCAGATAGTGCAGGGTGTCGAAGGTATGAACGGAGAGTTGCATCAGCGGCCCGCCGGGAGCCTCCTCCCAGTGCCAGCGCCACTTGTCATCGCTCAGCCGGGTCCCGCCGGAGTGCGAACTGTTCGCCTCCACCATCACCAGTTCCCCGAGCCGACCGGAGTCGAGGACGCGCTTCAGGGCGCGCGCCTCTGCGCCATAGCGGCTGCTGTGCCCCACCATCAGCTTCACGCCCGCCTCCCGGCAGATCTTCATCATCGCCGCCCCCTCCTCGATGGTGTTGGCGATGGGCTTGTCCACGAACACGTGCTTGCCGGCCTCTGCGGCGATCCTGGTGGGCTCCATCCGGTAGGCATTGGCGGCAAAGTTGGCGATCGCGGCGATGTCGTCCCTGGCCGCCAACTCCTCGATGGAGGCAGACACCTCGCCCCCGAACTCCTCTGCGAACTTCTCCGCGCGCTCCCGCGTGCGGTTCCAACAGGCGACTAACCGCACCTGCTTGGACTCGCGCGCCTCCCGCCAGAAAGAGCGCGCCCAGTTGCCCGTGCCGACCACGCCGATGCCAATTGGCTCAGATGCGCTCATGCGGTATTGCCTCCCAGATCATGCTGCGCTGATGAGTGCCGGCCGGCGGAGGAAATCGCCGGCCGAATCAGCCTATAGCGTACTTTTCCGGAACGCCGCCGGGTTCCTGCCGGGCCGGGGTCGGGCGGCAGAGTGTCCGAGGGTGTCAGCCGGTGGAAATCCGGCCACCAGGGCGAGGCGCTGGTGCCGGCGGGCCTACAGGGTCTCGCGGCGAGCGGCCGTGTCGCGGGGAGATGCCGTGTTGTCGGCGGCCCCTCCGCGGGGAATCAACAGGGCGCTGATGTCCTCCAGGAATGCCAGTAACTCGACAAAATCCGTGCTCAGCCGCGCGTTGGCGGCGCGCGCCCGGGCCAACTCGTTTCGCAGATCGCAATTCTCGCAGTCGGGCGAGGGCCGCTCCTCGTCACCAGAGGCAGACGCCGAAGGATCGCGCGGGGACAACTTCACCTGCAACTGAGCGCATTCCGCGAGCGTCTCCTCACACTGCCGCCTGAGTTCGGCCGTCAGGTCCGAGAGCGCGCGGATTCTCGCCTGCGCGCGCGCCCGCAACTGCGCGGGAGAAAGCCTGCGCGCGTTGGTCTGCTTGGGCTGCTTCACAGCAGATCGAGACGCACTCCCTCTCGTCTCCTGCGTCTGCGACATTGCCCGACACCCCCTCCGGCGACGCAATCTGCGTGCTGTAGGGCGGGGTTACCAAACCCCGCCGTTTCCGCTAAACCACCCTACCCGGCCGCCTGAGCGCGGGTCAAGGCCGCCCGTCGTCCAGGTGTCGGACCTTGCCAACAAGAGAAAGCACCTCCGCCAGCGCCAACACCCTTTCGCCGTCCCAGTCCTCCCCGTCCACGCGGTGGACGGCGTCACCCTCTTCATAGGGTGTGCGGATCATCACCGGCCGCATCCCCATCGCGGCCGCGCCGGTCAGTTCCCGGCTGCCCCCGTCCCCCACGTACAGGCAGTCCTGTGGCTGCACGCCCAGGCGCTCGCAGGTGAGCAGGTAGATGCGCGGGTCCGGCTTCTTGACGCCGGCAAGCACGGAGAACACCGCGGCATCGAACAACGGGGCCAGCGGCGACTCCTCCCAAACCACCGGGGTCTCCCACGCACAATCGCTGATCATCCCCAGCTTCAGCCCGCGCTCCCGCAGCGCGGTCAGGGTCTCGATGGCATCGGGGCG
>JALGTT010000243.1 GCA_029821235.1 Candidatus Hebobacteria bacterium
ATGCGGGTGTTCATCTCCAGGAAGTAGAACCGGCCGTTGCCGTCCACCATGAACTCGACGGTGCCCGCGTTGACGTAGCCGACGGCCTTCGCCGCCCTCACCGCGGCATCGCCCATGTGGTGGCGGAGCCGCCGGCCCAGTCCCACACACGGAGATTCCTCCAGGAGTTTCTGGTGCTTGTTGGTCTGGATGGAGCACTCGCGCTCCCCCAGGTGGATGATGTTCCCGTGCGCATCGGCGAGCACCTGGAATTCCACGTGGCGAGGCTGCTCCAGATATTTTTCGAGGTACACATCCCCGCGCCCGAAGGCGGCCTGGGCCTCGGATTGGGCCAGGTGAAGATTGCTGAGCAGGTCCTGGTCGTTCTGCGCCACGCGAATGCCCCGCCCGCCGCCGCCCATAGCCGCCTTGATCAGCACCGGATATCCCAGCCGCCCGGCCGTCTGCAGGGCATCCTGGTCGTTCTGCACCACCTCATCGCTGCCCGGGATCACCGGAACGCCGGCCTGGCGCATCAGTCTTCGCGCGGCCGCCTTGTCCTGCGTGCTCCGAATGGTGTCGGCGTTGGGCCCGATGAACTTGATCCCGCAGATGTCGCAGTTCTCGGCAAACGCGGCGACCTCCGACAAGTTGCCGTAGCCGGGGTGAATGGCGTCCGCGCCCGTGTTGAGCGCGGCCTGCATGATGTTGGGGATGTTGAGATAACTGTCCTGGTTGGGGGCCGGGCCGATGCAGACCGCCTCATCGGCGAGGGCCACGTGAAGACAATCGCGGTCGGCCTCGGAGTACACGGCCACCGTGGCGATGCCCATCTCCCGGCAACTTCTTATCACTCTCACCGCGATCTCGCCGCGGTTGGCGATGAGGATCTTCTTGAACAATCAGGACCTCCGTCCGGTCACTCTCCCGCCTGCGCCCAAGAGCCGTCAGTACCGCTCATGCCCGGGATGGACGCAGTTCACCGTTCCCGTGGCGGGATCGTATTCGTATGGCTCGCCGCCCACAGGGCAGGAGAGAGATATCCCCGCATCCAACTCCTCCAGCGAGTTGGGGTAGCGCCCGTTCGCGTCGGAGAAGAGCGAGATTGCAGTCCGCAACTGCGCCAGGTTGTTCTTGCACACCGTCCCGCGCGCCTCCTGAACCGAGCCGCCCAGAGTGTCGACACTGGTGCCCCCGGTCCCCGTTCCTCCGCCCCCGTGGAAGGCGAAGAGCATGGCGATGATGACGATGACCAGCAGCAACCCGATCAGCGTCAGGAAACCGCGCTGCGACCTATGCCACGCCGACAGGTGGCTCATCATCGGGAGCGTCCTCCTGGACGGGCTGAATAAGGAACAAGCGGTCTCCATAGGCGACGGGGGCTCCGTCCTCCACCAGCACCTGGGCCACCACCCCGGAAGCGGGAGCGCGCACTTCGTTGGGAACCTTCATCGCCTCGATCACCGCCAGCAATTGCCCCTCCTCCACTCGGTCGCCCGCGTTCACGCGGGTCCGCGGCTCCTCCATGCCCCCGTTGTGGAAGACCCCCACCACCGGCGAGACGACCGAGATTACCTCCGCCACGATGGTCACATCGGCGGCCGCCTCCCCCTGCGCGTTACCGGCATTCTCCGCCTTCGGAGCATTGGCTGCGGCGGTCGGCGCGGGCGCGGCCTCGCTCTCCGGGGCGCGCTTGATGCTCACCTTGTAGTCGGGCAACTCCAGCGAGAGTTCGCTTACGCCGGAGCGGCGCATCAACTCGATCAGGTCCTCGATCTCCTTGAGGTCAGGCAAGGCCGCCTCCTGTCGAGAGGAGTCCCCGTCCGGCCCGGGGGGCGCTCACGAGGACGCCCGCTCCAGGTATTTCCCCGAGCGCGTGTCCACCCGGATCAGGTCTCCCTCGTTGATGAACAACGGCACCGTCACCACCGCGCCGGTCTCCAGGGTGGCGGGCTTGGAGCCGCCGCTGGCGGTGTCCCCGCGCAGGCCGGGCTCGGTCTGCGCCACCTTCAACTCCACGGTATTCGGGAGTTCGACGCCCAGGGTCTCGTTTTCGTAGGTGATGACCGCGACTTCCATGTCCGGCTTCAAATACTTGACGTTGTCTCCCAGAGTCTTCTGGTCCAGCGTGATCTGGTCGAAGGTCTCCATGTCCATGAACACGTAGTCGTCGCCCGCCCGGTAGAGACATTGCATGGGCGTGCGGCGGATGACCGCCTGCTCCATCCGCTCGCCGGCGCGGAAGGTCTTGTCAATCACCGCCCCGGTGCGCAGATTGCGCAGTTTGGATCGCACGAACGCCCCGCCCTTTCCGGGCTTTACGTGCTGGAACTCGATGATCTGGAAGATATCGCCGTCGTATTCGATGGTGAGGCCGGTCCGGAAATCAGCGGTGCTAATCGGCACGAAACAACTCCTCCCTGGAATGATGTGACGATGGGATTCTACTTGCCAGGGGAGGGGAAAGTCAAGGAAGGGGTGACCTGCGCCCGGCATCTGCTTGGGCGCGGGAAACGGCAGGGCCGGCCTGCAGACGCGAACACTCACTTACTCAGACGTCTTTACATGTCGGGAGTTCCGCTCTCCGGGGGCGGGAATCCCTGTGGTTGTTCGGTCTCGGCGGCCTCCGGCGGGGGGGGGACTCTGCTGTGGCACCGGCGGCCTACGGCACCGTATACAACTTGTAGGGTGCGCCTTCACGCGTGTCATACACCTTCATTCCCGATGGCAGCGTGAGCCTCAGCTCATCCTCGCTGATTGGCACGTTGATCTGGAAATCAGGGTCATAGGTTGCCACAATGCGCTTCTCGAACGTTCCGTCTGGGTGGTATACAACTCGCGTAAACGCGGCCGGCACCCACAGCCCATCGCCGTACTGCTTGAACTCGACCACCTGCTCTTGCAGGAGAACAAGGTCAGCCTCACTGTCAGCCGCATACCACGCGCGCAACTTCGGAACCACGCATCCTCTGCCAACATCAACCCACACCCTCACCTTCACGTATGCTCCCGACGTGTTCTCGGGGATGGGAGATATCCACTCGACCACAGTGCAGTCCCGACCGTCAAGCACTTCTCTTCCCACGCTCTCTACTGTCACACCAGTGTCGGGATCTGGGTCCGGCCATCCGCCGCCCCCGATTCCCCGTGGATCCACAAACAGGGAGAACTCGCCGCCCGTGACTCCGCCCAGGCCGGGGTAGATGCGAGCGGCTCGATCACCTGGGACATCCAGCCATTCGGTCGTGCTCTCCCCGTCAAAGGCTCCCTCGAAGTTGGCGGCGATGTTGCCCGAGAGGACCTTGCCGGACATCCGCAGACGATTTCCGTCGAAGGCAACGGTGACGACTCGCTCGCCCAGGACTCTCGCTCCTTCGTCCAGAGGGCGAGTTCTGACCAGGTGAACAGAGCCTTTGCAGCTCGTTATGGAGCTACGCCTCTGTGCCATGCCCGCTCTGAGCTGTTCAAGCAGGTCCTTGTCCGACGCTGACGCCTGTGCTTCCATTTCGCCCTGCGCGGCCAGAGCCGCCATCTGATCGCCGAGGGGCCCCGGGCGTCGGCTGAGACGCCACGGCACGAGAAAGATGAGTGCGAGGACGCCGATCACTACCGCCGCCACCGTCATCCATCGCCGCGTCGTGGGGGCCAAGTGGGCCATCGCCAGTATCCTCCTCTCGAGGGTCTCCCGCGACTCCGCAATGCCCACGGTCGCCAACCGAGTGCGTGGCGACCCCAGCGCGGCCACCACTTTCACCAACATCTGTCCGTAGGCCGCGCTGTTGGTGGGGGCCATCTGCAGGGCCAGGGCATCGGCGGCCATCTCATGGGCCAGCCGCCACTCGCGCTGAGCCAGCCAGACCAGCGGGTGGAAGAAGAACAGCCATCGCGCCAACACCGGCAGCCAATTCCAGGCCAGATCGCGCCGCTTCAGGTGTGCCAATTCGTGGACCAGGATGAGGCGCAGTTCGGCCGGCCGGCACCGTTCCATGAGGGCGGCCGGCACCAGCACCGTCGGGCGTCCGAGGCCCAGCACCAACGGCCCCTCACCGGCCCCAGCTGCGAGCCGCGGAGGCGGCAGACCTTGCTCCCGGCAGAGGTCCCGCACATATTGCTCGAGGTCCGGGTCATCCAGATCGGTGGAGTCTGTCTGCAGTTGTCTGGCCCTGCGCCAAGACCGGACCACCGCCGTCCCCTGCCAACCCAGGCCGAGAAGCCAGAGGGCGAACAGCCACACCACCGGTCGCAGGGTCACGGACTCAAGCGCATCGGATGCCATCGCCTGTGTCCCGCCGCCGAGGTTGTCCGGGGGCGTCACTTCCACCGAAGGGGCTGCAGCCGTGGTGACGGGGGCAGGCGAGGGGGGAAGCAGGGGCAGATGGACCGGCCGAATGCATATGAGCAACCCCAGGACCAATTTCAAGTATGCCAACCGCCACAGCCAAACGCGAAGATGCGGCGGCATCCGTTGCCAGGCGCGGCATGCAATCCAGACTGCGGCCACGGCAATCGCCCCCTGCCAACTTGCGCGCCAGAGCGCCGCGGCCCATGCGGCGCTCAGCCCATTGACGGCCGAGATGAGTTCGTTCATCGCTTTCCCCCTTTGCGCCGTTGCTCCAGCGTGCGCAGCAGAGCGCCGAGCTGCTCGACCTCGGCGTCGCTCAACTCCGCGTCTTCTGCCAGATAGGCCACGAACGGCTGAGGCGAACCTCCCAGCACCCGCTCCGCGAAGTCGCGCACCAGCGACCGGAGCACATCTTCCTTCGGAATGGTGGGCGAGTAGTGGTAGACGCCTCCGATCTTCCGCCGCTTCAGATAGCCCTTCCGTCGAAGTCGCTCTATCACCGTCAGTATCGTCGTCCGCGCCAATCCCGCTCGCTCTGCGAACTCCTCCGCGACCTCACGGACCGATACCGGCGCCCGGTCCGCGACGTAGCGGAACACGCTCAATTCCTGACCTCTCAGCGGTTGCTTCATCGCAGTCCTTCTCCATGCCTCTCGCGGTGACTACATTGATAGTCACCGGCAACATAGCACAGACGACAATTGTCGTCAAGAGGCAAATCGTACGATGGTGCGTCTTTCCCAGAACTGCGCAAGAGGGGAATAGAAGGACGGATAGGCGTTTCGCCGTGATGCGGGCCGCCGTTTCATCTGCAGGAGGGTCCTGCCGGGCAGTTGGTGACAGGGGCCGCGGCCGACGCTGACTGGAGGAGGTGTGAGGGGGGAGCGTGCAGTCTAGGCCGACAGCGACTCCTGCTCTTCCGTTACCTCCAGCGCCTTCCTCACCCTTCTCACCAGTTCGCTAGGCTGGAACGGTTTTGCGAGAAAGTCGCTGGCCCCGGAGCGTTGGTGGCATGGGCGCTCACGATGATGATCTTGGTCTCCGAGGTCTCGGGATTGCCCTTGATCTCCGCGCACACGGGGATCCCGCCCACCTCCGGCATGGAGATGTCGAGCAACACCACGTCCGGCCGCTCCACGGCCAGCAGGTCGAGCGCGAGCTTGCCGTGGTCAACCTCGAAGATGTCGAATTCCTCGCCGCACAGCTTAAGGCTGTCGCGCATCAACTGCCGCGCGAACGGGTCGTCGTCCACGATCAGTATCTTCGCCATTGGTCCCCTCGTCTGTGGTCTCTCTGCCTGGGGTTTCGCTGGGATGCTGCGCGCCTCGGTCCGATGCGATGATCACTTGAGGGCCCGTCTGTCTCGCCGCCGGGACCGGCAGCGAGAAACAGATGGCCACCTGGTATTTCGAGCCGTCCTCCTCCGCTCCAACCGATGACTGATATCCGCCATAGGAGTCATCCAGCCAGATGCGGCCGCCGTGGAGTTCAATCAGCGCCCTGGACACTCCCAACCCGAGGTGACGGGCGTTGGCCCTGGCCCGCTCGACCGCGCTGCCGGTGTCATCGGTCAAAGGTGCCAGTGCCGGATCATCGCTCTTCATGCCCGGTCCGAGGACGGCTACCTGCACGGCCCTGTCCTCCACCGCCGGTCCCACCTTCACTTGGATGGGGCCAGTCGGGTCGGAGCACTTCAGGACGGTCAGCAGAATGCGGGACAGCACCTGTTCGATCTCATTGCGGTCGGCATCCACGGGTGGAGTGCGAGGCTCCACCGTCACCTGGATGCGCTCCCGGTCGCTCGGGCGGTCGAGGAGCATCAGGGCCGACTCGATGGCCTCCGCCAGACTTACCGGCTGACGCTTCAGTTCCAGTCGGTTCTCCTCGATTCGGGAGATGTCGAGCATGTCCTCGATCATGCGGGCGAGGTGCTGGGACTGCTCGCGTATGATTACGAGGTACTCGTGCTGATGCTCCGCATCGAGTTTCTCGGTGTTCTCGTAGAGGAGTTGGCTGAATCCCACGATGGCGGTGAGCGGGGTGCGGAACTCGTGCGATACCCGGGAGAGGAACTCGTCCTTGGACCGGATCGCCCGCTCATAGGCCTGGGAGAGTTGCTCGAAGGCCCGCTGCTCTCTGGAGAGCACGAAGAAGAACCCGCCGAGCAGCAGCGCGGAGACGGTGAAGGTCACCACGCGCGAGACCATCTCAATCGTGATGGGGCCGGTTCTCATGCCCACGAAGGCCACCAGAACATAGCTCGCGGCGGACAGCAGACTGGTGCCCACGGCATCTCTCAGGTTCAGCCGCACGCTGGCGTGGAGAATCGGCAGGTAATACAGGAGGTAGTAGTCGCTGTCTATTCCGGACTGAGTGTGGATGAGACCGGTGATCAGCGCGATGTCGCAGATCAGCATGGCGAGCACGGAGTGACGAAGGCTGAACCGAGACCACGGCAGGAACGTGCTCACCAGCACATAGGCCGCGCCGATGGTGACCACGATGTCGAACTCGGCGCTCCGCGGCGCTGCCTGCGTCCGCGCCATCAGGAATACGGTGAGCAAGATCAGGCCGCGCAAAGCGGCCGCCAGTTTATCCCGCGGCAGCACGGCCGGGCTGAGCACGATCCTAGGCTTGCGTTGCGATGCCATCCCCTTACTCCCATTGGGAGAGGACACGCGGGCCCCGCGCTGAGGTGTCCTGGGCCATACACAAGAGAGGCCGCCCAATTTTCTATTCCATATTCCCGGTCGCTATCGGAGCTGGCGGGCAGAAACCCATCGGGGAGGAGGGGGAAGTGGTGCGGGCGGGTCAGGTGGTCCGGGATGAGCCGCCGGTCGAAAGAGGGGGGAGGGGGGAATCGCCGCCGGGCCGGCTAGATGGGCTTCTCGTAGCCCAGGCTGAGCCGGTAACTTCGGCTCGTGTCCCCGGAGCCGGCATCCTCACCCCAGGAGTAGCCCAGTTTGAGGTGAAGTTTGTTCTCCTCGCTGACCTTGCGCGCAAAGAGAACAGAGACGGTAGTCCGGTCCTGCTGCACGCCCAGCCAGCGCTCCGCGTCCCGGGAGACGCTGGCCTCCACTTGATCCTGGTCGCTCAGCCGCCCCCAGATGGCGAGACCCAACTTGCGCCGTTGGGAATCCGGGTCTGCGGCACTCCGCTCGGAGGCCAGCCACAGGCGGCCTGTCAGGCCGCTGGCGAGGGGCGACCCCAGGGTCAGGCACCGGCGATACAGATCCATCGGGCGCCCCTTGTCCTTTCCGCTCGTTGCCTCCGGGAAACGCTGCAGGTCGAGCTGGAGATAGTGGCGACCCCGAAGCAGGCTCCCGACGGAAACGGAGAGCGTGTGCTTGCCGTCGTCCTCTCCGCCTCGCCGCTGTCTCATCAGGAGGCGCATCCCGACCACAGGGGCCCCCAGGCCGGCCGGCGGCTTGTGGTCGGCGAAATACTTGCCCGCGTCGGAGAACTCGTGGGCGCGATAGAGGCCCGAGACCCACTTGGGCAACTCGCCCCTGGGCATCTCGACTTCATAGCCGGTGACCGCGTCCCGGTTCTCTCCGGCCGCCGAGGTGATGTGCTCGGCCCGGAGGCGGAGGGAGCCGAGTCGGCGGGAGAGGCTGAGGGCATGGCGCAATCTGTCCTCCCCGTCGGTCGTCCGGCCCCTGGTGATGCTCAGGTCCACATTGGTACGTGAGTCGGGCCGGAAGGCCAGCGCCACGTTGGAATGCAGATCGCTATGGGGCTCCTCGTTGGTGCCGGTCACCTTCTGGCGGGTGTCGGCGGTCAGGCTCCACCTCGACCCGAACTTGCGATTGAGCCTGATGGAGGCGGTGCGGGCCAGTCTTCCGTCGGGATCTCCCGAGCGCGTTTGATCGAACTTGACGGCGAGATTGGTGGCGCTGCCCCCGGAGCCGAGGGCCCCGGTGAACGCGAACTTCAGTTTCGCGCTGTCGCTGCCGTCCTCGGCCGTCCTCGGTGACGGAGACGGCCTGCTGGAGCGAGAGTTTTCCTTTGCTCCCACCTCCCCCGAGGCCGGTGTGCAGGCGGAAACTGGTCTCCCGGGTGCGCCTCCCGCCATCCGCGGCAACGGTCTTCAGCCCAGCCGCCAGCTCTCCGTCGTCCGACAACTTGAAGGTGGCCGCCACCTGACTGGTGTCCTGCTGCCGACCGTTCCGGTCGGTCTTTGCGCGGTAGTCCGCGGCCAGCCCCAGGCGCCCGGTGGGCTGGAGGGCGAGGTGTGCC
>JALGTT010000244.1 GCA_029821235.1 Candidatus Hebobacteria bacterium
CAACGGCAAGATAGACGTCTTCGTCCATGACCGGGACGCCGATGAGAACGGCATCTTTGACGAGCCGGGAGCTGTCAGCACCGTCCGCGTCTCCGGCGCCTCCGACGGCACGCAGGGCAACGACCACTCCTATCCTGCGGCCATCTCCGGCGACGGGCGTTACGTGGCCTTTCGCTCTGCGGCCAGTAATCTGGTGGACGATGACACAAACGGTTACGACGACATCTTTATCCATGACCTTCAAACGGGCGAGACCTGGCGTGTTTCCCTCACCAACTGTGGTGACCAGGGAGACAACAACTCGGGTTCCAGTGACGACCCGATGGTGGCCCTTTCTACCGATGGCCGTTACGTGGCCTTTCCGTCCTCAGCCCAAAACCTGGTGAGTGGTGACACCAACTACAAGGACATCTTTGTGCGTGACCGGGCGTTAGGGCAGACGGCGCTCGTTTCGGCCGAACCTGACAGCGTAACAGGCATTGGTAGGGACTCTGTCGCCGTCGCCATCTCCGGCGATGGGCGCTATGTGGCTTTTGAAACCTACCAAGACCAGATTTACGTCCGCGATCGGGGAAGCCTGCCGCCGCCCGATGCACCCAATCAACTTTTGCACGTGGCGCTCTCCGGTACAGATGTCGCCGGCTGCGGCGACATCGCTTCGCCCTGCCGCACCGTGCAGTATGCCGTGAACCAGGCCAGTTGTGGTGCCACCATCAAGGTCGCCACCGGTGTCTATACCGACATTCACCCACTGTTCAACGACACGTCTGTCTACACGCAGGTGCTCGCCATTCCCACATCGCTCACCATCATCGGCGGCTACACCACCGCCGACTGGAACACCTCCGACCCCGACGCCAACCCCACCACGCTGGACGCTCAGGAACAAGGACAGGTGGCCTACATCTACACCGACCCGCAGCAGTCGGTCGTGCTGGACGGATTGCGCCTCGTCAACGGCCGGGGAGGCTCCGGAGCTGGGATCTATGGCTGGAGAGATACTGCTCTCACCGTTCGTCACTGTGAGGTCCTGAGCAGCACGGCGACCTCCGATGGCGGAGGGCTTTACCTCTACGGCGGACACCTGACGCTGGAAAACAGCCGGGTTGTCAGCAACACGGCCTATGTCGGCGGGGGGATATTCGTGCGCGATGCCACACTCACCATGACGAACAGCCTGGTTCAGGACAATGTGGCCCAGCACTACGGCGGCGGGGCTGTCGTTTACCAGTGCGGGGCAACCGTAGCCGACAACACCTTTGAAGGGAATAGGTCGGAGGGCTGGGGCGGCGGCCTGGAAGCCACCTGGGGCGATCTGCTCCTCACCGGCAATACCTTCCGCGAAAACGTGGCCAGCGGTGACGGCGGCGGGTTCTACGGCGGCGGCATCCACACCGGGCACGTTTACACCATCACCGACAACCTGTTCCAGGGCAACATCGCCTCCCGGGACGGCAGTTCCACTGGCGGCGGCGCGCGCATCCTGAGCGGGGCCACGGGGGATAGGGGCTTCATCGTCTTTAGCCGCAACCGCTTGCTGGATAACGTAGCCTCGGCCGGGCCGACGGGCGCCAACGGCGGGCGGGGAGGGGGCGCGCACATCACCGGCCCGGCGCTGATCAGCGACAATCTCTTTCAGAACAACTGGGGATGCACCGAACCGACCAGCGGCGGGTATGAATACGGTGGCTATGGGGGTGCGCTGTACCTGATGGGGACCGGCCTCCAGGTGGAAGGCAACCGCTTTCTGGACAACCGCGCCGCCCGAGACGCAGGCATCGACTACACCAGAGAGGCCTTGGGCGGCGCAGTGTTCGTCGCGCCCTACGGCACGGTGGTGACCATGACCAACAACATCTTTGCTGGCAACGCGCACTGCGAGGACTGCACCGCCTACGAGACGACGGTGGAATGGTACCGGGGCGGCAGCGCGGTGGCCGTGGAGGGTAGCCACTCCAGCAGCACGCCCGATGCCCGGGCCTATCTCTACCACAACACCTTCGCCGACAACCAGTCCTCTGCCGTCCGTATCGCATACGCGGCAGCCGTCACTATGAGTCATAACATCTTTTCCGGTCACGACACCGACGTCAGCAACGTCCGCACGTACAATTACACCTGCCCTGCCTCCACCCTCGACTACACCCTCTGGTGGCCGGAAAAGAACGTGGTGCTGCGCGACATCTATAACCAATGCAGTCCACCCACTACCGCCCACGATTTTACCGGAGATCCGGCTTTTGCAGGCAGCAGCGACTATCACATCACCAGCGGTTCGGCGGCCATTGACCGGGGGCCCGGTGTGGGCGTGGCGGAGGACATAGACGGCAACCCCCGCCCACTCGGTGCGGACTTCGACCTGGGCGCGGATGAGTATACCGGCGTGGACCTCTTCACCTCTTCCAGGAAAACGGCCAGCCCTTCGGATGCTACGGCGGGCCAGGTGGTCACCTTCACCATCGTGCTCTTCAACGGCGGCACGACCGATGCCCCGAACACGACCCTGTTCGATCCGATCCCGGCCTCCACCACCTACGTCCCCGGCAGCGCGCAGGCCACCTCCGGGGTGCTCACCGACACTGGCGGGATCGCCTGGACAGGTACGGTCGCGGCGCAAACGGCCGTCATCATCACCTTCCAGGTCACGGTCAGCCAGGATGTTTTGATCGCCAACACCGCCGTCGTTACAGACACGTATGGAACCACCACTTCCTTGACGGCATGGGTGAACGCAGAGTACACCTACCTGCCAATGGTGTCCCGTGCCTTCGGGCCATAACCTCTTACGGCGGAGTAGGTGCATTGCGTGTACCTGCTGCTGGTGCTGCGTAACCATACGCCGTGATCTCGGCGACAGGTGATTTTCGGGGTAGGCAAGGGCACCGCCCTTGCCTACCCCCGGCGGATCCAACGATGGCCACCTGTGGGAGGCGTCTCCCGACGCCGAAAGGTCAGTCTCTGGAGAGTCGGTCTCTGGAGAGACCTCCTACAGTGATGAAGTTCCACGCTTGGAAGAACAGTTTCACCGTTGCGCGACGGTGGATAGCAGCGGAT
>JALGTT010000245.1 GCA_029821235.1 Candidatus Hebobacteria bacterium
GAACTGCACCACCATCTGCCGGGTGACCTCGGCAGGCGCAGGCTCCCGGCCCTTGTCGTCGCGGAGGAACCTCCGGAACCTCGCCAGGTCGGCCCGGTAGGCTCTCACCGTGGCAGGAGAGTAGCTGCGGTAGGAAGCGAGGTAGTCCAGGAATCTGGGCACCGCCTCCGCGAAGGTGATGGGCTCTGCGGCCGCAGTGACCGGGGCTTCTGCTGTGGTCTGTACGCTCATTCACGTGCCTCCTCGAGGTGGTATCAGGCACGTGAATACATCACTCTGGTGGGCCGAGAAGTCCAGTCCCGAATGTCGGGGTTCTGGGCCGGTGGGCACAGGAGCAGCGTTATGCACCCACGCGATTTGCCGCCCAGATTGGCCCACGCGGGCCAGAAACGAAGGAGTGGGCCGATAAGCCGAGGTCGCGGTGGAGGGGTAACGGAATGGTAGCGCTTCGGTGGCGGAATTTCAAGGAAAAGGCGGCAACCTTGGCCCCCTCCAGGCCCACCGCGCTCCAGCAAGGAAGGGGAATTTCTCCGCATAATTGCCGGGAAAACCTTTCCAATGAGCCGGCCGACGCACGCTCTGAAGGATGGTGCTAGAGGTGTCGGTTTGGTAGCGGAACGGTACCGCCTCGGTAGCGCTTGTGAGGTGCCAAGAGTAGCGGTTTGGTGCCCTTCCGGTGACGCGGGATAGGGCGGGCGCAGTGGCGTTTCGTCGGAGATAATCGGAGATTTTGAAAAAGTGCTGCCTTCCAGGTCGCAAGCCCTCATGTCACTTGGCTGACCCGCGCTGTTCGTCTTGGCCGGCCCAGCCTGTCCCTGGTGCCAAAGCCCCATCCTCGATTCGCCCATCGGATGCCTGGTGCTCGATCCCTTCGCCGGATCCGGATCCACCCTCATCGCGGCGGAGCATACGGGGCGCACCTGTGTCGCGGTGGAATTGGATCCCCGGTACTGTGACATCATCCTCGCGCGCTGGGAGGCGGCCACCGGGCGGCAGGCGGAGCGGGAAGGGTGATGAGAAAACGGCCGCAATGCGCGTCATTTGCAGCCGTTTTTTCTATTGACGTATCGGGCATTTTGTGATAGGTAGAGACATCGGTCGTCTGCCGCTGATGCCGATGCCGGGAGTCTTACTCACCGTTGGGGACGCGGCGACCGGAGAAGACTTCTGCCAGGAGGACAGCCATGCGCGGCAAGCGGCCGTTGCGCACGTTGTTCGGGGCGTGCGCGCTCCTCGTTGTGTCGACCTCTCTCTCCATTGCCTCTCCATCTGATGCTCCTCGGGACATCGCGAGGTTACCGAGTGGCGAGAAAGAGGCAGTGGTCTCTTCCCAACCGGCGGAGAAGGCGAAGACATCTGAAGCCGCCGACGCTGCGCCGAAGGCGACCTCCGCCACCAATGAGCAGTCCACCAAGCAGGTGGCCCAACTGGCGGGAAACATCGCGCCCGCCCCCACCGCGGCGGAGCTAATGCGGCAGGCCTATGACTACATGTTCTACAAGGACTTCGCCAACGAGCGGGCTTGCCTGGAGGAAGCTGTCGCGGTGGAGCCGGGGACCGAAGACGGGACGCGGGCTCTCGCTTTGCTGGCCGCGACTTATCTGGGCGAGGACCCAGCGAAGGCAGACGAGCTATTCGCTCAGGCACTGGACCAATCATCCACTCCCGAACTGGTGGCGTTTGTACACCTGATCAGGGACTTCTCCATGGCAGAGCAAAGCCAAGACTGGGCAAGGTTGGAGGGAGTGCTGAGCGAGGCAGCGTCCACATGGAAGGGAACTCCCACCGGCGCGTGGGCGGCGCTGCGTCTCGGGGATCACTACCGGTGGGATGTGGAGGAGTGGGGCAAGGCCATCGCCACCTTCCAGGAGGTCCTCGACGAGTATCCGGTCGGCCTGGTGGCGGAACAGGCGCTGGTCTCTCTCGCTGAATGCCTCAACTGGTCGGATTCGGGGAGATGGGAGGAGGCGGTCGATCTGTACCAGGCGACACTCGACATGACTAATGAGCCTGGTTTTCGCATTCGCGCGCTGATAGGGCTGGGTGACTACTGTGAGCAAATACACGATTGGACTGCCTGCTGGGATACTCTTTCAGTCGTGGTAGACAACTACCCGGACCATCCGGCAGCGGGGCTGGCAGCGATCATCCGCGCCTATGCCGCCCAACACTTGGGCTACTGGGAAGCGACGGTTGCAGATGCAGAGTTCTATCTCTCCTCCACCAACCAACAGCCCGCGTGGCGGACCTATGCCAACTACGTGCTGGCCGAGGATGCCTTCCGTGCCGGGCGGTACGATGAGGCGGAGAGCCGGTTTGCCTTTGTGGCGCAGTTGGCAGAGAAACCGCAGGCAGCGGAGTTTCGCAGCAAAGCGCGGGTCGGGATCGCGGCTTGCCGGGAGATGAGAGGAGATCTGCGGGGTGCGCTCGACGCCTACGTGGAAGCGGCCGATTATGCCTCGGGGCAGCGTCAGAAAGCCATTTGCTTGTACCAGGCGGCAATACTGGCGGGTCGCCTGGGAGACGATGCCACCGCCCAGCAGGTCGCCGACAGAATGGCCGACGAGTTACCGGGCAGCCACCTCACCACGCGGCTGCTGAGACACGAAGTATTGCCCGCACCCGAGATATAGAGAGGGGAGGCAGAGATGAACAGCAAGCGCGCTTTCCAGTTAGTAGTCAGGGTTTTTCTGGTTGTTCTGGCTCTCGCCGTGGCGACCGGCGGGGCCTGGGCGTGGGAGCCGGCGAATCCCAGCGATGGGCCGGGGCCGAACCATTGCTGGGCAGGCTCCAATTCGGGGCCGCAGGGGGGAGGAAATGGAGGCTGCGGAGGAAAGAAAGGCGGTAGCCCGGTTGATGAGATCAACACCTTCACCGGCAACCTCACCATCAGCGACATTCCGGTGTGGTACAAGGCGGTTGGGGGGACCCCGGCATTCGAGGTGATGTTCAACTCCCAGTCGGGCCAGAGCGGTCCGCTGGGCGACCGATGGACCCACAGTTACAACATCAAGGTGGTGGACAACGGCACCGATGGCGCCACCGTCATACCAGCTACCTCTCGCCGGTGGGCATCTTCGACACGCTGACGAAGACTTATTCGGGGAGTACCTGGACGGGGTGGAAACTGGCCCGGCCGAGTGGCGAGGAACTCTATTTCGACACCAGCGGGAAACTCACCAAGATCGAGGACCCGGACAACCTCACTACCACCCTCACCTACAGCGGCGGCCTGCTGACGACGATCACCGATCCCCTGGGCCGGCAGACGACTCTGACGTATTCCGGGGGACTGCTCACGAAGGTGACCGTTCCCGGCGGC
>JALGTT010000009.1 GCA_029821235.1 Candidatus Hebobacteria bacterium
GGGCTCCAGTTGGTGGGCCCGCCTCTGGCGGAGGAGACGCTGCTCAGGGCGGCCCATGCCTTCGAGCAGAGCGGGCATTTCCATCGCCGCCGCGCGGTGCCCGTGGAGGCCCGCGACGGCCGCCGCTCTGCCGTTGTCCGGGAAGGGTGAGCATGTCAGAGACCAAGGAACACGCGCTGCTTCAGGTGGCGCTGGATTTCGTCGAGTTGGACCGCGCCCTCCAGGTGGCCGAAGAGGCCGCCGCGGGAGGGGCCGACATTCTGGAGGCGGGGACGCCTCTGATAAAGAGCGTGGGCCTGGAGGCCGTGCGCGCCCTGCGGGCCCGCTTCCCCGGCCTGCGCATCGCAGCGGACATGAAGGTGATGGATGCGGGGCGGATCGAGGTGGAGTCTGCCGCCAAGGCGGGCGCACATCTGGTGCACGTGCTGGCGGCCGCCCCGGACGCCACCATCTCCGAGGCGGTGGAGGCGGGGCGGGAATACGGGGCGGAGATCGTGGCCGATCTGCTCGGGGCCTCCGACCCGAAGGAAAGGGCCTTGCAGGTCGCCGAATTGGGCGTGGACTACCTCGGGGTCCATGTGGCGATCGACCAGCAGATGCAGGAGGAGGGGGGAGGGGAGGCGCAGGCCCTGGATCTCCTCCGCCAGATCGCGCAGGCCGTGCAGATCCCGGTGTGTGTCGCAGGCGGCATCAACTCCGCGAATGCGGCCCGCGTCGTGGAGGCGGGGGCCGCGGTGGTGATCGTCGGCGGTGCGATCTCCAAGGCCACCGATGCCCGCCAGGCGGCCTCCCAAATCAAGCGGGCGATCATCGAAGGAGCGAGCATTCCCACCACCCTCTTCCGGCGGGTCGGGAGCGATGAGATCAGGGAGATCCTGAAACTCATCTCCACCGCCAACCTCTCGGACGCCATGCACCGCAGAGGGGTGCTCGGGGGGATTCGGCCCGTCGGGGAGGGGATGAAGTTGGTGGGGCCGGCCTTCACCGTGCGCACCGCGCCCGGCGACTACGCCAAGCCGGTGGAGGCGATAGACCACGCTCGGCCCGGGGACGTGATCGTGGTGGACGCGGGGGGCGTTCCCCCGGCGGTGTGGGGGGAGATGGCCTCCCGGAGCGCCCTCAACCGGAAGATCGCCGGACTGGTGGTGGATGGCGCGCTGCGGGACAGCGCCGATATCCGCGCGCTCGGGTTCCCCGCCTTCACCCGCCACATCTGCCCCAATGCCGGCGAGCCCCGCGGCCTGGGGGAAATGGGCGCGCCCGTAACCATCGCCGGGGAAATCGTGGAGCCGGGCGACTGGCTGCTGGGGGATGATGACGGCGTGGTGCGCATCCCGCGCGACCGGGCGGTGGAATGGGCCAACCGGGGGATGGAATGGTACGAGAAGGAGAACCGCATCCGGGAGGAAATCCTCCGCGGAGACACCTACGGCCGTCTCGCCGAACTGGAGAAGTGGGAGAAACCGCGGTGAGGGTGCGGAGGACTTCATGCGCATCGCGGTGATCGGCCCGGGGGCGATGGGATGTCTGCTGGCCGGCCTGTTGGGCAAAGGGGGACACGAAGTCTGGCTGGTGGACCGGCATCCGCAGCGGGCGCGTACGTTGAACCGCCGCGGCGTGTTCGTGTCCGAAGAGGAGGGCGGGGGATTCCGCGCACAAGTCCAGGCCACCGCAACCCCCCAGCAGGTCGGGCCGGTGGACCTGGTGATCGTGGCGGTCAAGTCCTACGACACCGCGGAGGCCGCCCGAGCCGTCCGTCCTCTGGTGGGCCCCCAGACTACCGTGCTCACCCTTCAGAACGGCCTGGGAAACCTGGAGATCCTTCAGCAGGCGCTGGGCATGGACCGCGTCCTCGCCGGGGTCACCTCCCAGGGAGCCACCCTCACCGGACCGGGGGAGGTTGTCCACGCGGGGGCCGGCCCCACCGTGATCGGGGAGCCTGGGGGGAGGATCAGCGAGCGCGCGCTCGCCGTCAAGGAGGTGTTGTCCGCGGCCGGAATCCCCACCGAAGTGACTGCGGACCTTGCCTCCGCCCTGTGGGGGAAACTGGTGGTCAACGCGGGAGTGAACGCGGTGGGCGCGCTCTCCCAGGTTCGCAACGGAGTCGTGCCCGCCTCGGCGAACCTCCGCGCGGCGATGCGGGAGGCGGTGCAAGAGGCCGTGAGGGTGGCGGAGGCGAAAGGCATCGCCCTGCCGCACCAAGACATGGCCGCGCGCGCCGAGGAGATTTGCCGGGACACGGCAAACAATATCAATTCGATGCTCCAAGACCTGTTGCGCGGGCGGTCCACGGAGGTGGACGCCATCAACGGAGCGGTGGTGAGAGAGGGCGTGGGGGTGGGCGTTCCCACCCCCGTCAATCAACTCCTGTGGTGGCTGACCAAGGGCGTGGAAGAGACCCATGGTCAGCGGGTCGTTCGATAGCCGCCGCCTTCCCGACGTGACGAGACCGGGGCGGCCTTGCTCCTCTATCTGGAAAGCGGAGACGAATCGGGCCACGGCTTGGGTGGGATATTGCGCATGCCGTCGGCCTCGCCGGCGCGACGCGCGGACAAAAAGTGAGGATAGGACAGATGGTCATCGTCGGAGAGAAAATCAACGGCACCTCCAAGCGAGTGCGCGAGGCGGTGCTGGCCAGGGATGAGGAATTCATCCGCGAGTTGGCGCGGCGCCAGGCGGAGGCCGGGGCGCACTACCTGGATGTGAACTCGGGCACCGAGATGGGGCGGGATGCCGACGACATGGTGTGGCTGGTGAAGACGGTGCAGAGCGAAGTGGAGACGCCCCTATGCATCGACTCCCCCAACCCGCAGGCGCTGGAGGCCGGGCTGGAGGCCCATCAGGGGCGGGCCCTGGTCAACTCCACCACCGCCGAGGCCGACCGCATGGACCTGGTGATCGGCCTGGCGCGCAAACACGATGCCCGCCTGGTGGCGCTCACCCTGGATGACCAGGGAATGCCGTCGGGGGCAGAGGAGCGGCTGACGATCGCCAAGCGGCTGGCCGAGGCGGCCGTGGGGGCGGGGATGTCGCTGGACGATCTCTTCATAGATCCGCTGGTGCGCGCGGTGGGGATCGAGAACGACCAGGGCGCCGCGGTCTTGGAGGCGATAGGGCGGATTAGGGAGGCGCTCCCGGAGGTGCACATCATCTGCGGGCTCAGCAACATCTCCTTCCAGATGCCGCTGCGCAGTCTGCTCAACCGCACCTTCCTCGCGATGGCGATGGCGCGGGGCCTGGACGCGGCGATCATGGATCCCCTGGACGCAGGCCTGATGGCCACGGTGTGCGCCGGCGAAGTGCTGGCGGGCAGAGACGATATGTGCATGGGATACCTGCAGGCCTACCGTGCGGGCAAACTGGAGCAGTGAGGTGGAGATGACCAGGATGCCGGAACATGCACGTAACAGCGGGGGCGCGGATGCTTGAACATTTCTTCACACCATCCTCGGTAGCCGTGATCGGGGCCTCGACCAACCCGGATAAGGTGGGTCATCAGGTGCTCGCCAACCTGCTCGAGGGGGGATTCCAGGGCCGGCTCTACCCGGTGAACCCCCGGGCCAAAGAGATTCTGGGGCTCCGCGTGTACCCCGAGGTGACGGCCATCGAGGAGCCGGTTGACCTGGCGGTGGTGGTGGTGCCGGCCGGGGCCGTGCTGGAGGTGGTGGAACAGTGCGGCGAGAAGGGGATTGACTCCGCGATCATCATCTCGGCCGGATTCAAGGAAGCGGGGGCGGAGGGGGTCGAGCGAGAGCGGCAGCTCGCGGAACTGGCGCGCCGCTGTGGGGTGCGAATCGTCGGGCCCAACTGCCTGGGCATCATCGCCACCGCGGGCCGGAAGGGCGGTTCTCCTCTGAACGCCTCCTTCGCGCCCGGGATGCCCCACCACGGCAATATCGCGCTGATGTCGCAGTCGGGCGCGCTGGCGACCGCCCTCATTGACTGGTCCCTGCAGCAGAACATCGGATTCAGCAAGTTCGTGAGTTTCGGAAACGGCGTGGATGTGGGGGTGGTGGATCTTCTCCGCGCCTGGGAGGATGACGCGGACACCTCGGTGATCGTCGCCTATGTGGAGGGGCTGCCGGACGGCCCCGAGTTCATGCAGGTCGCCAAGCGGGTGGCGCGCAAGAAACCGGTCATCATCATCAAGTCCGGCTCCACCCAGGCGGGCGCGCGGGCCGTGTCCTCCCACACCGGCAGTTTGGCCGGATCGGAACAGGCCTACACCGCGGCCTTCCTGCAAAGCGGAGTGATCCGCGCGCACTCGGTGGAGGAACTCTTCGATTTCGCGGTCGCCTTCGCCTATCAAGGTCCCCCCAAGGGGAGACAGGTGGCGGTGGTGACCAATGCCGGAGGACCGGGCATCATGGCCACCGACGCGCTGGAGCGGGCGGGGCTTCACCTGGCGGCCATCAGCCCGGAGACGGTGGAAGGGCTCAGAGGCGGCCTGCCGCCGGCCTCGAACCTGTACAATCCCATTGACGTCCTGGGGGACGCCGACGCCCAGCGCTATCAGTTCGCGGCCAAATTGGCGCTCGAGGATCAGAATGTGGACGCCATGCTGGCCCTGCTCACTCCGCAGGCGGTGACCGAGCCCAAAGAGACCGCGGAGGGGCTGGCCGCGGTGGCGGGGGCCTCGCAGAAGCCGGTGCTGGCCGCCTTCATGGGCGGAGAGGCGATGGCCGAGGCGAAGCGTGTTCTCGCCGCCAATCGGGTGCCCAATTACCCCTATCCGGAGCGGGCCGCGGCGGCGCTCAGCGCGATGGCCGATTACCAGCAGTGGTTGCAGGAACCGGAGGATGAGATCCGAACCATCCAGGTTGACTCCGAGGCGGTGGAGGCCGTGTTCGCGGCTGCCCGAGAGGAGGGCAGGGTGAACCTGGGTGAAACCGAGGCGCGGGAGGTGCTGCGCGCCTACGGGTTCAAGTTCCCCAGGAACAAACTCGCCCGCACGCCCGAAGAGGCGGCCAGGGCCGCGGAGGAAATCGGGTTTCCGGTGGTGATGAAGATCGTCTCCCCGGAGATCATGCACAAGTCGGACATCGGTGGCGTGCGTCTGGGCATCCAGGACCCCCAGCAGGCGCAGGATGTCTTCGAATTGATGATGCTGCGGGCGCGCCGGTTCATGCCCGACGCGCAGTTGCAGGGTGTGAGCGTGCAGGAGATGGTGAGGGGCGGCAGAGAAGTCATCATCGGGACCTCACGGGACCCGCAGTTCGGCCCGGTGGTGATGTTCGGGCTGGGCGGCATCTATGTGGAGGTGCTCAAGGATGTGAGCTTCCGGGTGGCTCCGTTCGGAGAGCGGCACGCGCGCAAGATGATAGAGGAGATTCGCTCCGCGGGGCTGTTGTGGGGGGCGCGCGGGGAACAGCCCAGCGATATCGATGCCATCGTCGAATCGCTGCTCGCGGTTTCGCAGTTGGTCACCGAGTATCCTGACATCGTGGAACTCGATATCAATCCTCTGAAGGTGGCCGAGGCGGGAGCGGGAGCGGTGGCCGTCGATGCTCGCATCACCATCACGGAGACGCCTCCCGGGGATCCCAAGGCCCCGGGGCGTCCCGGCGATGGCTAGCGTGGAGAGGTCCACGAGGACCGCTCCCCCTGGAAACGAGGCGAAGAGGAAGGGAGAAGTCCCATGATAGTGGTCTATGTAGCCTCGAGTGAGCCGTATTCGGGGAAGACGCTGACCTGCGCCGTCCTGGGCATCCGCTGGCAGCGTCAGGGGCGTCAGGTGGGATATATGCGGCCGTTGGGAGTGATGCCGGCGCGCATCGCGGGGGAACTGGCGGACGAGGACGCGGTCTTCGTGGCCAAACAACTCGGCCTCGACCTGCCCGCTCGTCATCTGTGTCCCGTGCTGCTCAGCCCCGACGTGTGCCACGCCGACCCGGCCGCCGCCCGCAGACAGTTGGAGGAGTCCTTCGCCGTCGCCTCCGCCGGAAGAGAGGTGATGCTCCTCAACGGCACTGGATCGCTGATGACCCGGGGGAGCATCTTCGGGCTGGACGGCGTGAGCGTGGTCGAGATGTTCGACGCCAAGACGGTACTGGTGGCGAGGTGCAGGTCATTCCTCGACGCGGACGGCATTATCGCGGCCCAACGGCGGCTCGGAGACCGTCTGTCCGGGGTGATCCTCAACCGCGTCGGCGACTCCGCGCGGCAGGAGGTGGAGGAGCATGTGATCCCGTGTCTGCGGGATCGGGGGATCACGGTCCTCGGCCTGCTCCCGGAGGACACCGTTCTGCACTCCGTGACCATCGGCGAGGTGGCAGAGGCAACCGGCGCGGAGGTGCTCTGCGACGGCGAGTGTCTGGATGAGTTGGTGGAGACCTTCGTGGTGGGGGCGATGGGGGTGGAGGGCGCGCTCCGCTACTTCCGTCGCACTACCCGGAAGTGCGTAATCACGGGGGGGGACCGCAGCGACATCCAACTCGCCGCGCTGGAGACGCCCACCCGCTGTCTCATCCTCACCGGAGGCATGCGGCCCAGCCACACCGTGCTCGCCCGCGCGCAGGAGAGAAAGGTGCCGGTCCTGCTCGTCACGCAGGACACCCTGTCCACCGTCTCCATTATTGACGAGTTGACCGGCAAACTGCGGGTGCGCGAGCCGAGCAAGGTGGAGCACGCGATCGAGCACTTCGCGCAGCATCTCGATCTGGAGCAACTCGACCGGAGCCTCGGCCTGAAATGATGGGGGCCGGGCGGCCGCGGGGGAGGGCAAGTCGCGGCCGTCGGGCGCCGCGGCCGGCAGTCGGGGTCATCTCCCTGGGGTGCCCGAAGAACCTGGTCGACACCGAGGTGATGTTGGGCCTGCTCGGGGAGGCCGGGTGCGCGCTGGTCGCGAACCCCGGAGATGCCGATGTCATCCTCGTCAACACCTGCTCCTTCATCGCGGCCGCCCGCGAGGAGGCCGCCCGGGCGCTCGAGGAAGCGATCGAGTGGAAGAAGGAGGGGACGGTCAAGGCGGTGGTCTGCGCCGGCTGCTGGCCCCGGCACGAACTCACCGCCCTCCATGCCCGCTACCCCGAGGTGGACGCATTCATGGGGCCGGGCGATGTGCCCCGGGTGGTGTCTGTGGTCGAAGCGGCCTTGGCCGGGAAGGGGAGAGAGCGTCTCCTCTCTCCCGAGCCCGCCTATCTGTACGATGATGCCACTCCCCGCCTGCGGGCCACCCCGCCCTGGACCGCGTATGTGAAGATCGCGGAGGGGTGCTCCCACGGGTGTGCTTTCTGCGTCATCCCCCGCCTGCGCGGCCCCCGCCGGTGCCGCCCGATGGCCTCCGTGGTCTCCGAGGCGAGGGCGCTCGCCGACCAAGGCGTGATCGAGGTGAATGTGGTGGCACAGGACGCCACCGCCTACCGCGATCCTGAGACCGGAGAAGACATCGCGGACCTGCTGGGCGCGTTGGCGCACATTCCCGGCCTGCGCTGGATTCGCCTCCTGTACGCCTTCCCCACCGGCGTCACCAGCCGTTTGATCGAGGTGATGGCGGAGGAGCCGACCATCTGCAAGTACCTGGATCTTCCATTTCAGCATGCCGACCGAGAGGTATTGCGCGGCATGGGCCGCCCGGGGGATGGAGAGCAATACCTGCGCCTGATCGCCGAACTGAGGCAGGCGATGCCCGATATCGCCATTCGCTCCACCTTTCTGGTGGGGTTTCCGGGGGAGAGCGAGCGGGCGTTCGGGCAACTGCTCGCGTTCGTCGAGGCCGCGCAGCTCGACCGCGTGGGGGCCTTCACCTTCTCGGCCGAGGAGGGAACGCGTGCGGCCGAGATGCCGGACCAGGTGCCCCCCGAGGAGGCGCGGGAGCGCTACCATCGCCTCATGTCACGCCAGCAGACGATCTCCCTCGCACGGAACCAACGGTGGGTGGGGAGAACGCTGGAGGTGTTGACGGAGCGGCCGGGCGCCGAACGCGGGGAATGGGTGGGGCGCAGTTTCCGGGACGCGCCCGAGATAGACGGCACCGTGGTGATCGCCTCCAGGCGTGCTCTCCGGCCCGGCGACCTCGCCACCGTGAAGGTCTCGGGCGCGGAGCCCTACGACCTGTTCGGAACGAGCGTGGACTGAGCGCGATCCGCGCTCCACGCTCCGCGCCGCCTACTCCGCCTCCTGAAGCCGATCCAGATAGGCGACGGTGAACAGATACCCGCCGCCATGGGTGGGCTCGTCGTCGCTGCGGTGGATCTTGCACCACAGGACATTGGAGCGGTCGTCCCTGCCCACCTCCAGGGAACTCACCTCCTGCGCGGGCCAGCGTTCTCTGATGAAGCCCAACATATGTCGTGCAAACAACTCTGCCAGTGCTCGGTCCATTGCCATCTCTCCCCGGTTGCTATTCCCTCTGCACGGCCGGCTCTGCGGCCAGCGTCTCCACGTATTTGAAGGCCCGTTTGACGGAGGCGGTGGCTCCTTCGATGGCGATCACCACCGCGCCCTCCGAGCCGGCAACTCCTCCGGAGGCGACGTGCCACGCCTCCACTCCGAACAGGATCTCCATCGCCTCCAGTTCGGTGACCACCTCCGCGTTGGTCAACACCGCCATGCCGCAGGGAATGCCGTCGGCCATCCCTACGGTGTCCGCGCCCAGTTGACCGGCCGCCTCGATCACATCCGGCACCAGTTTCTCCAGGCCCACGGGCGCGATCAGGTGCGCGCCCCGGGCCGTCAGGATGCCGTAACATGCCCCCACCGTTCCCCCCACCGGGCTGCCGAGCAGCACCCCCACATTGCCCTCGGGGTCAATCGCGT
Source organism: Candidatus Hebobacteria bacterium (assembly GCA_029821235.1). GTDB lineage: Bacteria > Armatimonadota > Hebobacteria > Hebobacterales > Hebobacteraceae > S016-27. Next base: position 8,758 of record JALGTT010000009.1, read on the forward strand.
TCGCCCCCTTGATGAAGACATCGCCCTCCTGGAACTCCTGGAGCAGGTCGGTCCAGGCCCCCTTGAAGGGCCGGCCCCGCTTCAGCGCCACGGGATTGGGGCGGGTCGCCGAATCCGTGACATCCAGGCGGCCCCCGGCGATCACTCCGGCGGCATACCGCCACTTGGGCATCGGTTTCCCGGTGATCTCCTCCGCTACGAAGGCATTGGTGACCCCGTTTCCCACGATCACGCGGCCCTTGCGCAGGGCCTCCCGCACCACCGGCATCTGCGCCACGGCGCGGGCGATGAGGCGTTTCGATTCCGATGGATTCAGGACCAGCAGCGCCCGCATCCGCGCCGCCCGGCCTTTGCGGGCAGCATTCGCCCCAGTTGCAGCCATGTGTCACCTCCTGTGCGGTCCGGCGAGATGTTGCCGATACCCCGAACGAATGGAGCGACCGCCGTTGCGGCCGCTCCCGAAATCGCTCAACAGACACACTTACTCCCCGGTATCAGGGAGGAAGTGTCCCAACTATCGTTGCATGGCTAGACCACGCTTGTCCCGGACGTGCCAGGGGACCGACAACCCGTCCCGGGGCGCAAGGAGCGCAACGACCAGCAGGCACTCACTATTCGATGGGACGGAGGCTGCTGCTACTGACCTCCGGCACCGCCGCCCCGACGGCTGCCACGCTGAGTCCCCCGCTGGGGCTGTCCGCCCTGTCGCGCAGGCTGGACAACCTTGCCGGTCTTTGGATCAATGCGGCCGATGCCCGGCCTGATATTGGCAGCCTTCTTGCCAGTCGCCTTGATCAGGAAGAACACCACGACCAGAACCACCACCACGATCAGCAAGATGGCTACTGTCGGGCTCACAGACTTCCGCATTCGCTGTCACCTCCTTTCACAAGCAGCAACGCACCGCCCGCGTGAGACCGAGGGTGGCCCGAACCGCTCCGGCCCTCTTCAAAAAGACACGACCGGCCGGAGACCATGGCAACAGGCCATGCTGTCCCGTTGTCTCGTCGCTACGTCGGGAGCCCTGCTGCGATCTGCGATCACTGTTATCAACCGTCATGCCGCGATCGCGGCAACTGCGATCATGGCTATTCGCTCTTGGAGCAAACCCTCCTTGCGCCAAACCCCGCCGGCACTCCTTCCCTGCTTTGCAGTTCGGCGGAATATACCATGCCATTCATACCGTGTCAACAATCCCGCGGCGACACTTGGCCATTTGACGCTCCGAGGGCCAAAGGAGTTCCCCCGGGGACAAGGAAATGTTGCTGAGAAGGCTATGCGAGAGCATCTGATCCCACTTCAGCGTCTATCTCGATTTCTGTGTCTGGCCGCCGTGGGCGGCGTGCTGGCGGCCTTGTGTCAGCCTGCCGGCGCCGTCGTTGCCGGCGAGTACCTGGCGGAGGCGACGCGCGCCACCGGCACCATTACCCTCCCCGGGGACCAGTCGGCCGCGCGGCGCGAGGTGGCGATGACCCAGGTGAAGTTGGACGCCCGCGCCGCCCTGGAGATGGTGGCGACCATCGCCCGCCCGACGGACGCCGCGCGCGCCCTCGCCGCGGCCGCGCTGGGCATGGTGGAGTTCGATGACGCGCAGTCCGAGGAGGCGCTGACCACGGCCGGGAGGCTGCTGACCCGTATCTCCGACCCCACTCGGCGGGAGGCAGAGCAACGTCTGTTGTTGACGGAACTCTCCTCGTTGGGGGAGAAGGCGCTCGCGGCGGCCCCCGAACTCGGCAAAGAGGATGCAGAGAGCCGGATTCTTCTCGCCGCCGCCCGCCGCGGGGACCCGAAGGTGCTCTCGCTGATGGAGAAATGGTCGGTGTCCGGCGCGGTGGCCGACCGCGTTCTGTCCATGACGGCCGTCTCACTCGCCGCCACGGAGCCGGACCGCGCGCTGGAGGTGGCCGGGAGAATCACCTCGGAAACCGTTCTCGCGCATACCCTGTGGGCGATTGCTGAGCAAAGGCCTCCGTTCGAGGCGGTTGCCATCGCAGGGCGGGTATCGGATCCCGTGGTTCGCTCCGCGATCCTCTCCAGCGCGGCCAGGCGGTCTGTCGCCACCGATCCAGAGGCGGCGCTCGCGGCTGCGCGGGCGGTGCCCGTATCCCCGGCTTCCGCCCTCGCCCAAGTGGCCGTCTCCCTTGCCCCCCAGGATGCGGAGCGCGCGCTGGAGGTGGTGCGGGAGCTCCCGCCCCCGGCCAGATCGTGGGCGGCCGGCCGGATTGCGGTCATCTGGGCCCCGGTTGACGCCGCGCGCGCGGAGGTGTTGCTGGCTGAGATTCCCGTCAGCGCAGATGCGTATCGGATGGCGCTCGTCCGCATGGCGCCCCACGATCCCGACCGCGCGGCCCGGCTGGCGCGGGCGGTCGCGGACCGGGAGGACCGGGAGGCCGCCCTTGCCGCGGTGGCGGGGGCGATTGCCAAAGCGCGGCCCAAGTTGGCCGTTGACCTGATTTGGGACCTCACCTCACCCTGGTGGCGCTCGCGCGGGGCGGCCGCGGTGGCGCGGGAAATCGCGGCGACCGACAGAGAGGGCGCGTTGGCCCTGCTCGGGCTGGTGGAGACGAAGGAGGCGGCCCAGCGCGTCCGCGCCGACATCGCAGCGCGAATCGCTGAGAGCGACCCGGAGACGGCGGAGAGGCTGTTGAGTTCGCTTCCCGCCACTTCCTACCGGCGGGACAGGGCGTTCGAGGCGGCGGAGTCCCTGCTGCGCGCGGGGCACAAGTTGGACCAGGTGATGCCCCTCGCCGCCCTGGTGGACAAGCCCGATCTGTCCCTTCGGTGGCTGCTGCCGGACCTCGTCTGGAGCCAGCGGGAAAGCCCGCTTCACGCCGCCGAGAGGATCACCGACCCCTATCTGCGCTCCCTGGCACTGGTGCATGCCGCCCGCCGCCTGCTCAGCGTCGAACCGAGATGCCGCCCCGCCTCCGCCCGTCTGGGGATGGTGAGGCCTGTCGTCCACTGGGAGGGCCGCTGATGGGCCGGAGACTGCTGACACTGATCGCGGCGCTCTTCCTGGTATCGGCCCCGGCGGCGGCCGCACAGCCGGCGGTCGCCATCGTGAAGGCCACTCCCTCCGCCCTCACCGTTCGCATCACCCCCTCCCGGCCGGGCCGACTCTACCGGGTGACCTACCGCGACGGAAAACACCAGTTCACCTGGGAAAACCTCGCGCCCGACGCCTCCGGGCGGGTGGTGCTGACCGATGACAAACACCTGCGGCCCGAGCAGAGACTGCAATGCGAGTCCCGCCTGTCCGCGGGAGATCCCGTGGTGTTCGACGACTGGCTGAAGGGTCCGGTGCTGGCCAAGCGCCGGGCCCCCTTCGGCGTTCCGGTGAGCACCTTTGGCGGGCCGGGCTACCTGGTGCCCGGGGTCTCGGAACTGAAGCGGGACGACTACGGGAACTTCTGGCTCTATCTCCATCATCCGCCTCATGCCCTGCTCAAATACGACCGGAATCTGGTCTACCAGTTCGCCCTCCTCATGCCCGACCGGGTGATCGCCTTCGACACCGACGCGGAGGGGAATCTCTACGTTCTTCACCCGGACAACTGGATCTCCAAGCACAGCCCGCTGGGCGGGAACCTGGCCGCCTGGGATCTCCCCATGGGCCGCGGGGAGGGAGAGTTCATCTCCGCCTCGGGGATGGTGATAGATCGGGCGGGGGGATTCCTCTACCTCGCGGACGAGCAGTTGAGCCGCGTGCAACGCTTCAGTTTGGACCTGGAGCTTCGCCCCATCCCCCACATCCCCTGGGGATGGATCGGGCGCGAGGACCTGGCCTACACGCGGGCCGGCAAGTACGACCCCGATCACATGTACTACCAACTCGACCGCCCCCGCCAGTTGGCCCTGGACGGCGCGGGGCACCTCTACGTGAGCTGCGAGCACTACATCAGCAAGTTCGACCTGGCCACCGGCCGGCAACTCCCGTTCGGAAAGCACGCGGTGCTGGGGTGGGGGGGCAGTTTCACGGATTCGCCGTTCTCCCAGTCCGCCGCGCTCGACGGCCACTGGCAGCGCCAGTGGCTGGCCGGGGTGGACGGACTCGGCAACATCTACGTCGGCGACCGGGACAACGACTTCGTGATCTTCCCCCGGCTGCAGGTGTTCGCCCCCGACGGAACCTTGCTCCAGTGTCTCGACGTGGAGGACGAAGTGAAGGACCGCAACGGCCGGCCCGTATATGTGAGGGCGGTCGCCGGAATCGCAGTTGAGGGGGCCAGGGTGTGGCTGGTGGACGCAGCCGGCAGAATCTACGCTGGCCCGCCGGCCGGGGGCATCGCCGGGGGCGGGCGCCTCTTCCTGGGCCCGGGCGCGGCGGGGAGGCAGTTCGACCTCACCCAGGTGCAGGAGGAGAATCTGAGCGTGGAGGTGCAACCTGAGCGGGTCATTCACCGCAGCGAAGGACGGGTGCTCGGGTTCCTCAGCGCGGAGCAGGGCACCGGGAACTGCGAGCGAGAGGGAGTCACCTTGCTGGAGGCCGGGGAGCGCTCCATGTGGCTTCCCTCCCGGATCGGGGAGCCGTTCCGCGTGCGCCTCTACGACGAGAACGGCAACGAGATTCCTGTCTCCGACTATTTCGTGGAGTTTGAGGAGAGGCCCGGCCTCTTCGGAACGCAGTACGACTACTTCCGGGTCACCAACCGCAGCGGCAAGGCGTGGCGCAACGTGCGCTTCGTCGCCGAGGCAAATCGGTGAGCGATTAGACCGGGGCGGGAGCAACGGAGGCCCTCCCCCGACCGGAGAATGGAATACGAGCAAGCGGGAGATGGAGCAATGGCGAGCATGAAACTCGGTGTTTTCACGGATGAAGTGTCACAGGATCTGGACCGCGCGGTGAAGTTGGCGACGCGGTTCTCGTGCGACGGCGTGGAGATTCGCAGCGTCTGGGGAAAGTCGGTGCAACACCTGGACGACGAGGACCTCGCCCGCATCCGATCCACCCTTCACCCCGCGGGACTCGCGGTCTGCGCCATCGCCTCTCCGGTGTTCAAGTGCGAGTTGGACGACGACGCGGCCCATGAGGAACACCTCGATTACCTGCGCAACTGCATCCGGGTGGCGAAGGCCCTGGAGACGAACATCGTGCGGATCTTCACCTTCTGGAAGCACGGGCCCTCCGAACCCGTGTGGGAGAAGATCAAGGCCAAGTTCGCCCCGGCCCTCCCCATCGCCGAGGAGGCCGGCATCACCCTGGGGCTGGAGAACGAGGCATCCACCTATGTCGCCACCGCGGCCGAGGCGAAGCGATTCGTGGAGGAGATGGCCTCCCCGGCGCTCAAGATTACCTGGGATCCCTGCAACGAAGTGTACGCGGACGAGGGCATCACCCCCTATCCCCACGCCTACCGGCTGGTAGAACCCTGGGTGGTGCACGTGCACGTGAAGGATGCCAAGCGGGATCGAGGCGCGAAGGAAGCCACCATCATGCCCATCGGCGAGGGGATCGTGGACTGGAAGGGGCAGTTCCGCGAACTGCTCTCCAAGGGATATGACGGCTACATCAGTCTGGAGACCCACTGGCGCCCCCAGGCCCTTACCGAGGAGCAGATGAACCGCCCCGGCGGCAAGTCCTTCTCCGAGTCCGGCGAGTACGCCAGCACCGTGTGCATGGAGAACCTGGTCGCCATCCTCGCCGAGGCAAGGCGCGAACTCGGCGGCTCGGCCTAGCCCTCCTCAGGACTCGCAACCTCCGCCTCGGGGGGGCGCCGCCACCGGAACTGGCTCTGGAACCGGGACCAGACGCGCCGCCGCGTCGCGGTACCAGAAGAAGTATGCGGCCGCCATCACCGCGCCCACCGCCGCGAGCGCGCAACGATATACAGCCTCGATCCCGAGGTTGGCCCACCCAGCCGTCCCCGATGGCGAGCGGGAGTCATATCCCGCGAACAGCGCGGCCACGTACAGCCAGGAGAGAATCCTCTCGATCACCAGGCCGGACGCTACCACTGCCAGCGCCACCGATATATCCCCCACCACTGTGCGCACTCCGCGTCGCACCGCCGTCAACAGGCTGCAATCGTCCCATATCAACGCGAAGGGAATCAACACCAGGAAGAGCTCCAGGACCCTCCAGGACCACAGCCATGCCGGAAAGGCCGCGCGGTGCAGAAGACGGTTGTTCTGAGCCTCCACAAGCAGGACGAATGACAGCGTGAAGATCCCGTAGAATATCAGGTTCAAGATCCAGAAACGGCCTGCGAATTTCCGCGCCAGCGCACCGAACTCGCGCCAACGGGCCGCCTCCCGGCGCAACACCCCCGCGAGGATGGCGTAGTAGCCCCCTCCCACCAGGGCGTTGAGGGGCGCGATCAGGACCACGGTGAGCAGTGCACCCAGAAACAGGAGATTCGAAGGCCACCTTGACTGGGATTGGGTCTCATCCGGTTGCCCCATGACGAGAGCGCCCAACACCGAGCTCGTCCCCATCAACCGAATGGTAACCGGGGCCGGTGTATATATCCCCACGCTCATCAGGGTGCCGCTTGCGCGTCCGGGCGTGGAAGCAGGATGGCTGTCTCGCGACTTTTCCACCAGCCACCGGCCGTACGCCGTATACCGCCGCATGGCCCAGTGTCCCACATTCCCCTCCCCCACATTGAACACGGCCACCAGCAAGGGCAGCACCAGCAATGCCGGGTGCCGCCGCACCAGTCGCAGAGCCTCCGACAGGTAGCCGAGCGCCCTGCGCAGATCTCC
>JALGTT010000246.1 GCA_029821235.1 Candidatus Hebobacteria bacterium
GCGCGGCGCGGCCGCTCGAGTTGAAGCAGGCGCTGGACGTCACCATCAGCACCGCCGTGGGGGTGGAGTTGCTGAAGCGCACCTTCCAGGCGCCCCGACCCCCGGACAGCGGCATGAGCGGGTACGCGTTCCCCAGCGGCGAGGCCGCGCTGGCGTTCGGGCTCGCCGAAGTGGCCGTCGAGTATCACCCGAGACAGAAGTGGTTGTGGTATTGCCTCGCGGCGGCCGTAGGGTGGTGGCGGGTCAGTTCTGACGCGCACTCGTGGCCGGATGTGATCGCCGGCGCGGCCGTCGGCGCCTGCCTTGGGGACATCACCGTTGACCACGGAGGGCTGGTGCTCAAGCGGTGGGAGTGGTAGCGCTTTCTAGCGAAGGCCGCTCCAGCCGCAGCCATCCCAGCACCGCGGCCGCGAGTATCATCAGCAGTCCGCTGGCGAAGAACGGGCCGGCCGCGTAAAAGATTCCGCCCTCAAAGGCCGGCCGCGTGGTCCATTCGGACAGATATCCGGCCAGCAGGGGGCCGAGGATGGTGCCCACACCCCCGAAGGCGAGGAGTTTTCCCATCTGGAGCGCCCGGTGCTCCGGGTCGGTATAGTCCTGGATGATCTGATTCTGGATGGGGATCCAGATGCCCGCGCCGATCAGGTCGTGCAGCAGCCACACCCCGGCGGAGGCGTAGAAGTTGGGGATGAACGAGGATGCGGAGAGGACGGCCCCCTCCAGGCTCAAGGTCCAGATGTAGGCCGACTTCAGGTTGCGGATGGGCAGGGTGCCCGCGATCAGCAAGGGAATGGCGATGGTAAGCCGGTGCCCGATCATCACCCAGGCCACCATCTCGGGGCGGACGCCGAACTTCTCCGAGAAGAAGAGGGGCATGAAGAAGGAGTGGCTGGTGGTGAGCCCGATGTTGAAGATGAAGGCGGACAGGGTGATGATCTTCAGGTTCCAGTGCATGTCCAGGGAGAAGAGTTCCCGAAGCCCGCCCGACTTGGCGGGCACGGGCGCCCGATCGGTCCGCTCCCGAAAGAAGACCCAGAACACCGCGAACCCGGCCGCCAACAGATAGGCGGCCAGCCGCAGGTTGCCGCCGGTGCCGATCCACGCCACCGTGAGGCCGGTGATCAGCGTGCCCGCGCCCTGGAAGAGAAATTCGAGTCCGCGGGTACGGCCCATGTAGGCCATGAACCGGCCCCGGCTTTCTTCATAGAGAATCACCGGATGGAGGGTCTCGCGGGTGAGAAACAACGCCTCCCGCACCGTCTTCAGCACGCTCTGGATCACTACCGAGCCGGTGGCCGGGGTGAGCCAGGTGACCAGCGCGCTGCCCCCGAAGGCGAGCCCGTAGAAGAGTTTGCGGCCCCACACGTCCGCCAGCCGGCCGGCGAGCACGCGCAGCAACAGCATCCCGGCCGCGGCGATGGTGAAGATGAACCCCATGCTCTCGAAGGAGATGTTCCGCTCCTGGAGATAGTAGGGGAAGATGAACTCGTAGATGCCCGTGGCCGCGCCAAACAGGATGGAGACGAACAGGACGGTCTTGACGTTGCGGTTCACGAAAGGCTGTCTTCGCCCGCAGCCGGGAAACCCCTACCGCCGGGATAATCTCCCGCGCGCGAGGGGAAACCGACAACGCGGTGTTGAAGAAAGGCGCGCGGCGGAAACGAGTCAGCAAGAAGGAGCCGAGGAACATGGCAGGACGCAAGCGAGATGCGATCACGGTGGGAGTAGTGGGCCTGGGCCGCGCGGGTTGGGATATCCACGTGGCCGCCCTGTGGGGCCGGAAGGACTACCAGATCACCGATGTGGTGGATCTGGAGGAGGCGCGGCTGGAGGAGGCGAGGAGCGAACTCGGCTGCCGCACCTATCGGAACTTCGGCCGTTTCCTGCGGGAGTCGGAGTGCGAGCTGGTGGTGATCGCCACCCAGTCACGGGACCACGCCCGCCAGTCCATTCAGGCCTTGCGCGCGGGCAGGCACGTGGTGGTGGAGAAGCCGATGGCCACCAGCCTGCGGGACGTGGACCGCATGATCGCGGCGCGGGACGAGACCGGGCGTATCCTCACCGTCCACCAGAACCAGCGCCTGGGGTCGGACTACCTGCACATCAAGCAGGTCATCGAGAGCGGCCTGCTGGGCGAGGTCTTCTTCGTGCGCCGGGGAGGGTACGGCTACCACCGGCGGCGGGACTGGCAGACCCTGCGCAAGTACGGCGGCGGACAACTCAACAACACCGCCGTCCACATGGTGGACCAGGTGGTGCAGTTGCTGGGCGCGCCCCCGGTGGCCGCATTTGGGGACCTCCAGCAGATCATCAACCCCGGCGATGTCGAGGACCATGTGAAGGTGGTGGCGCGGGGCGAGAACGGCAGGGTGGTGGAGGTGGAGAGCACCATGGTGTGCGCGCTGCCCCTGCCCGCCTGGGTGGTGATGGGCTCGCGCGGGACGCTCGTATCGGATGGAAAGACCTCGCGCATCCGCTACACCAGGGCGAAGAAACTGCCCCCCATCAAGCCGATTGACAGCCACCTGGTGGCCGAGCGCAAGTACGGCTTCGGGGAGGTGATCAAGTTCGCGGAGAAGACCATGCCCACCGCGGCCAAGTCGAAGAAGAACTTCTACGATTACCTCTACGACACGCTCCGCCGCGGCAAGCCTCTCTTCATCACCCCCGAAAGCGTCCGCAACACCATGTGGGTGGTCCAGCAGGCGAGGAAGGGAACGCGTTTCAAGTAGGCGACACCTTGTAGGGTGGGCGTGCCTACGCCCGCCCATCTAGATTGAGGATACCGGATACAGAGTGGAAAGGAGGCGCCGATGTCTCAGATGCAGTGTCCGAATCAGGAAGCGAACCTGGGCGATTGCCCATGCACCTATACCAGTTGCTCGCTGCGCGGGAAGTGCTGCGAGTGCCTGAAGAGCCATCTCTCCCGGAAGGAGTTGCCCGCGTGCTGCTTCCCGCCGGAGGTGGAGAAGACCTACGACCGGTCGTTCGCCAAGTTCATCGAGACCTGGAGTTAGCGGCGGCCGGAACCCCGCACGCGC
>JALGTT010000010.1 GCA_029821235.1 Candidatus Hebobacteria bacterium
TGGTCATCGCCACACAGATCAGCCCCCGCCCCTCGCGCGCCATGAAGTTGATCGCCTCCGGGTCGGCGAACTCGGCGGCCACCGTGAGGTCGCCCTCGTTCTCCCGGTCCTCGTCATCCACGATGATCAACATCCGGCCGTGCCGGAACTCCTCGATCGCCTGCTCGACGCCGATGATCACCGACGCGTCTCCGCCCTGGTCCTCGGGCTTTCCGGTCATGGCTGCACCTGTTCCTCCGCCAACCATTCCATCAGGTCTCCCGGCCTCTCCGCCGCACCCTTTCCCGCGAACTTCTCCACATGCTTGGCCAGCAGATCGGCCTCCATGTTCACCCGGTCGCCGACCCGCAGGTCGCCCAGCGTGGTCGCCTCCAGCGTGGCCGGCACCAGCGAGACCGCGAACCGTCGCCCCGCGGGATTCCGCACGGTGAGGCTCACCCCGTCGAGGGCCACCGAGCCCTGGTCCACCAGGTAACGCTCCAGCCCCGCCGGGCACAGCAACTGCACCAGCCTTGTGTTCCCCCGCGTTTCCACCGAAACCACCTCCGCCACCCCGTCAATGTGCCCGGCCACGAAGTGTCCTCCCAGCCGGTCGCCCACGGCGAGCGGCCGCTCCAGGTTCACCCGCCGCCCGGGCCGCGCCGCGCCGAGCGTGGTCAGCTCGGCCGTCTCCGGCAGCAGAGAGGCAGAGAATCGGTTGCCGCTCACCTGCTCCACGGTGAGGCAGGGACCGCTCACGGCGATGCTGTCGCCGGGCCTCAGGCCCTCCAGCACCACCCGCGCCTCCACCTCCAGCCGGAGCCCGCGCTCCCGCCTCACTTCCCGGATCACGCCGATTTCCTCGATCAGTCCGGTGAACATGTCTCTCGTCGGGGAAGCAGTTCCACGCCCGCTCCTCTCACCACACCACCTCACCGGTCAGCAGCACATCCCCGCCGACCCTGCGCACCTTCAGCGGCCCCAGCCGCCACGCCTCCGCCAGTCTCCGCACCCCCTTGCCCTCCACCGGAGTGGGGGCCTCGGCACCTCCGATCAGCAGCGGGGCCACAAAGAAGTATACACGATCCACCACCCCGGCCTCCAGCGCGCCCGCCGCCAGTGTGCCCCCGGCCTCCACCAACACCGTGTTGGCGCCCTCCTCGGCCAGCCGCTCCATGAGAGCCGCCAGGTCCAGTCGGCCGGCCCGCGCGGGCAGCCGCCAGACGGTCGCCCCCGCCTGCTCCAGCCGGCCCACCCGGGCCGCGGGCGCGCGCATCCCGACGGCGATAACCGGAGGCCGCTCATCGGCGGACAGCAAGCGCGCGGTGGGCGGAGTCCGCGCCTGGCAGTCGGCCACCACCCGCAGGGGGGTCCGCCCCCGCGCCAGACGCACGGTAAGAGCCGGATCGTCCGCGAGCACGGTGCCGATGCCGGTAAGCACCACATCGTGCCGCGCCCGCAGCCGGTGCCCGAACCGGCGGGCCTCCTCCCCCGTGATCCACTGCGACTCGCCCCCGGTGGTGGCGATCTTGCCGTCCAGGCTCATCGCGGCCTTCAGCGACACGAACGGCCGGCCGGTCTCGACCCGCTTGAAATACCCCTCGTTCAGCCGCCGCGCCTCCTCCTCCAGGAGTCCAACCTCCACCCGGATGCCGGCCCGCCTGAGCCGCTGGACCCCCTTGCCGGACACCCTGGGGTTCGGGTCCAGGCAGGCGCACTTCACCGCGGCCACCCCGGCCGCGATCAACGCGTCGGTGCAGGGGGGGGTGCGGCCGTGGTAACAGCACGGCTCCAGGGTGACGTAGACGGTGGCCCCCTTCGCCCGGCGGCCGGCCGCCCGCAGCGCCCACACCTCCGCGTGGGGTCCTCCCACCTGCCGGTGCCAGCCTTCGCCCACCACCTGTCCCCGCTTCACGATCACCGCGCCGACCATGGGGTTGGGGCTGGTCCGGCCGCGCCCCCGGGCCGCCAGCCGCAGGGCGCGGCCCATCCACATCGCCTCCCCGCCGGCGTTCATTGCTCGCCCTCATCCTCGGCCGGGGGCTTTGGCTGATCCTCCCCTCGCTTTATCTGGCCGGCGATGAAGCGGGCGAAATCCCGCCATATCTCGTGCTCGCGCTTCAGGCTGCGATCCTCCACCTCCCGCACGTCCGCCAGCATCACCAGCATCAGCACGAAGGCCGCCCCCATGCAACTGCCCCAGAACACCAGGAAATCCCGCGGCCGCGCGCTGGCGTCCAGGAGTTTCACCACGAACACGCCGATGAAGATGGCCGCCAGCAGCGCGACCATCAACGCGCCCGCGATCAGGCGGAGTATCAAGCGGCGATTGGAGATGAGATGCTGACCGGCGCGGTACTTGCGCACCTCCCCTATCAGCAGCAGGATCACCAGGACGGTCAGCGCGGGCAGCAGAACGGCCAGAACGCTCATCGGGCGAAACCCCCGGACGGCATGCTTACCTGCTGATGATACCACCGGCCACCCCGCAGAACAACCCGTACCCCCTCCGGTGGCACGGGCTCCCAGCCTGTGCCGCGACCCGCCCTCCGGCCCAGCGCAGGCCTGGCCTACGTCTGCGGCTCGATCAGGGTGCGAATGGTCTGATGGGTGGCAAGCAGCTCCAGCGCGCGGGGAACCTCGGTGAGCGGCAACCGATGGGTGATGAGATTCTCCACCTTGACGCGCCCGGACTCGAGCAGAGCCAGGGCCCGCCCCTGGGTGAAGGGGTTGGTGAAACTCCCCATGATTGCGATCTCCTTGCGGTACACCTCATAGGGGGAGACGGCGACGCGGGCCTGCTCCGGCGCGACGCCGAAGAACAGCACGCGGCCTCCTTCCCGCGCCAGGGAGACGGCCTGCTGGGCGGTCGCCTCGCTCCCCACGCACTCGATCACCACGTCCGCGCCGGAATCCCCGGTGGCCCGGGAAATGGCGCCGCCGAGATCCTCCTCCTGCGGGTCGACGGCCAGCGCGGCGCCGAAGGAGAGCGCCAGCTCGCGCTTCTGGGGAGAGGGCTCGGAGACCACCACGACGCAGGCCCCGCGAAGCAGGACGAGTTGGACCATCAGCAGCCCGATCAGTCCGGCTCCGATGATTGCTACTACGTCCCCCGGCTGTGGGTCGGCCTGCTCGATCCCGTGCAGGCAACAGGCCACCGGCTCGCTGAAGGCCGCCACCTCACAGGGCATGGAGTCGGGGAGTTTATGTGCCTGGCGGAACGGGGCCACACAGTGGGTCGCGAATCCCCCGTCCATCGTCACCCCGATCGTGCGGAGTTGGCGGCAGAGGTGGACCAGTGCGCGCTCACAGGGCCTGCAAACCCCGCAGGGGATGTTCGGGTTGATGGCCACCCGCTCCCCCGGCCGCACGTGCTCCACCCCCGGGCCGGTCTCCTCGACCACCCCGGCGAATTCGTGGCCCGGGATCACCGGGAACTGGGCGGGGAATTCTCCCTCGTAGATGTGCAGGTCGGTGCCGCACACCCCGCACGCCTCCACCCGCATCAGAATCTCGCCCTCGCGCAGAGCGGGCAGTTCTCTCTCCACCACCGCACATACCCCCGGCCTGGGGAACACCGCTGCACGCATAGCCGCTCCTCCTTCGTCAGTGAGCCGCACCACTTTTCGGATGCGCGCTCTGCTCAGCCAGGGCCTGGTCTTCTGCGGCCGTGGGGTGGCTCCTGTGCGGACGAGGCCGGGGGGAGGGGAGACAAACGTCGCTGAGTCGTGTTGGCCTCGCCAGGGGGCATGTGGTAACAGGTCTTGAGTCCGCCGCGCCCGCCGCCCTGACACGTTGGGGGCGCGCGGCCGCCGGTGAGCGGGGCCGGGAGATGCTCCAAGCGGATGCCCATGGAGAGGAGGCACGCACAGATGAGCAAGAAAGGTGCTTGCAGTCTATCTGATCGTGAAGTACACTTCTACCCCGACCGTAGTGGAGCGGCCCACCGCCGTTCCCAGTTCCAGCGCCGCGGGGCCGGAGGGAGGAACTGCGCCTGCCCCCGCCGCGGGCGGGGCTCAGGAGCGAGGTCAACGGCGCGGCACCCGGCAGGATCGAGGGTCCTGAGCAGGCCCGCGCATTGAAGTGATAGAAGAGTCTGGCGAGCCGGCGCTGGATTTCGGCCGGCCGCCGGTTTGTGGCGGCGGTGGCCTGCAAGCCACCGCCGCTGGGGTTCTTGTTTCTCTCATCACGAAGGGAGCGGCAGCGCGGGGCGAGACGGGAGGGAGAGACATGGGGCGGGCTTCCCGCATGCGCGCGGCCCGCCGCACCAAGATCGTCTGCACCATCGGCCCCAGCACCAGCTCCCGCGAGATGATCGCCCGCCTGGCGCGCGCGGGCATGGACGTCGCCCGCCTGAATTTCTCCTACGGCACCCACGAGGAATACAAGCGGGTGATCGCCAGGCTGCGGGCGGTCGCCAGAGAGATCGGGCGGCCGATCGGCATCCTCCAGGACCTGGCCGGGCCTAAACTCCGGGTTGGGGACCTGCCCGAAGGGGAGATGATTCTCCGCCCCGGGCGAGAGGTGGTGTTGAGTGTGCGGGGACGCCCCCCCGCCGGACACATCCCCGTTCCTCTGGCAGGGCTTTCCAGGGCCGTCTCCCCAGGCCAGCGGCTGCTGTTGAGCGATGGCAGGATCGAGCTCCAAGTGGTGGAGACCTCCGAGGGGGAAATCCGCTGTCGCGTCCGGGTGGGCGGAGTGCTCCGCTCCCATCAGGGCCTGAACCTGCCGGACACCTCCCTGCCCATCCCCGCGGTGACCAAGAAGGACCTAGCCGACCTCCGCTTCGGCCTCCAGCAGGGAGTGGACTGGGTGGCGATGTCGTTCGTGCGGCGCGCGGAGGACCTGGAGCCCCTGAGGAGGGCGATGAAGCGGGCCGGGCGCAGGGTCCCGGTGATCGCGAAGATCGAGAAACACGAGGCGGTGGACCACCTGGAGGAGATCATCGAGGCCGCCGACGGGGTGATGGTGGCGAGGGGGGACCTGGGGGTGGAGGTGGCCCTGGATCGGGTGCCGCTCCTGCAGAAGGAGATCATCGCCAGGTCCCGGCGGGCGGGGAAACCAGTGATCACCGCCACCCAGATGCTGGAGACGATGGTGTCCTCCCCCCGCCCCACGCGGGCGGAGGTGAGCGATGTCGCCAATGCGGTCTTCGATGGCACGGACGCGGTGATGTTGTCCGGGGAGACCGCGGTGGGCAAGTACCCGGTGGAGGCGGTGCGGGTGATGGCCCGCGTGACCCGACGGACCGAGGGTGCGCGGGACGCGGAGCGCCACCTGGCGGAGTCCATCACCTGGCCGTGCAAGACGGTCACCGACGCGATCGGGCAGGCGAGTTGCGCGCTGGCCCAGGATCTGGGCGCGCGCGCCATCATCACCGGCACCAGCAGCGGCCACACCGCGGTGATGGTCGCCGTCCACCGGCCCGAGACTCCCGTCATAGCAGTCACCGAAAACGTGGCAACTCAAAGAAGGCTCACTCTGGTGTGGGGAGTGACGCCCCTGCGCGCGCCGCGCGGGCGAAACACGGATGAACTGGTCGCCAACGCGGTGAACCGAGCGCGGGAAGAGGGTCTGCTCAAGCGAGAAGACCTGGTGGTGGTGACCGCGGGGGTGCTGGCCGGCCGGGCGGCCCGGCCCTCGCACAGCGCCGGCCACACCAACCTGATCAAGGTCGAGGTGGTGGGGGAACACGAGCGAGCGCGAGGTACACGCAGGTGAGAAGACCGCCGACCGGACAACAGAAGAGCCGCCGCAGCCGAAGGCTGAACTGGTCCCTGTTCTACCTGCTCCTGGCCGCGGTGCTGGCGGTCACCCTGGTGAAGATCTCCCGGCCCCTGCGCGTGATCGCCGGTCAGCACCGGGAACTGGCCCGCCTGCAGGCGGAAAAGGCCCGCCTCACCGCAGAGATGGCCCGCCTCGAGGAGTACCAGCGATCCCTCGCCACCGACCGCGGGCTGGAGCGCGCGGCCCGGCGGGAGGGCTACGTCCGGCCCGGCGAAAGGCGGCTGGTGTTCGTGCCCGAGCGGCCCGACGCGAAGAAAGACGAGATACCCTCCGCGGAGGAATGACGGGCGCTCAGAGACGGTAGGATCGGTCGCGGCCCGTGACCGTCTCCCGCCGCTCCCGGGCCAGCAACTCCGCGCGGTAGTTCCTGCCCTGCCTCAACAGCCGGCTGATCTCGGACACATCCCATCGCGCGCGGCCATGGTCGTGCACCAAGAGGTAGAGGTCGGCTCTAGACTCAACCATCTTCCCGGGCACCTGCAACACCCATCCCTCCGCGAGCAATTCGGCCAGCGCCTCCTCGAAGGAGGCCCCCGTCTCCACCCCGTACTTCTCGGCCAACTCCGACACCAGCATCTCCCGGTTCATGCCGAAGGTGAGCACCAGGGGTCTCTGCTCCTGGTCCTGCAGCGCCCTCTCCACCCCGGCGAGGTCGCGTATCTTCAACGGGGCCAGCGCCTTCTGCGCCGCGCCAAGCGCATCCACGACCGCGTTCTTCACCTCCAGCACCGCCATGCGATGGCGAAGCGCGCGCCGAAGACGTTTCTCTTTCCCCCAGGGGAGACACAGGAGATGCAGGCTCCACGGCTTCACGCCGCTCGCCGCCAACGCCCGGCAGGCCGATTGCGACCAGGTCTCTCTCATCACACTCATCACAGCCTCCTCCGCCTGCGCCTTGCGCGCACCGGTCGGCTCTCCTCCCCTGCGGGCGATGAGCCGGCGGAGACGCTGCCCTTGCAGCCTCAGGCTGCCCGCGGGAAGGCCTATCGGCACTCCCCGCAGCTCCCCGACGCTCTCCATTCATAAGATACCCCTTGGCAGAGGGCCGGAAACGGAAAAGGCAAGCGCCCGCGGGCAGATGAGCCCGCGGGCGCGCACCTAACACACATTCCCCGGGCGGCCGCTCCCGCGGCTGCGCCGCGGTGGGGCGTTATCTCAGGTTGTAGAACACGTCCGGTCCGCCGTAGAGGGCGAGTTCTCCCAGCGATTCCTCGATTCTCAGCAATTGGTTGTATTTCGCCACCCGGTCGGTCCGCGCGGGCGCGCCGGTCTTGATCTGACCGACATTGGTGGCCACCGCCAGGTCGGCGATGGTGGAGTCCTCGGTCTCGCCCGACCGGTGAGAGATCACCGCGGTGTAGCTGGCCCGCTTCGCCATCTCGATCGCCTCCAGGGTCTCGGTGAGGGTCCCGATCTGGTTGACCTTGATGAGGATGGAGTTGGCGACCCCGATCTCGATGCCCTTGCGCAGGTACTCGGTATTGGTCACGAAGATGTCGTCGCCCACCAACTGCAGGCGCTGGCCCAGCTCCTTGGTCAGCAGCGACCATCCCTCCCAGTCGTCCTCCGCCAGCCCGTCCTCCAGGGAGACGATGGGGTACTTGTCCACCAGGGCCGCGTAATACTCCACCATCTCGGCCGAGGAGAGCACCTTGCCCTCGCCCTTCAGGTGGTACTTGCCGTCCTCGAAGAACTCGCTGGCGGCCGGGTCGAGCGCCAGGGCGACCTGGGGACCGGGGTCGAACCCCGCCGCCTCGATGGCGTTCATGATCGCCTGGATGGCGGCCTCGTTGTTGGGGAGATTGGGGGCGAAGCCGCCCTCGTCCCCGACGCTGGTGCTGAGTCCCTGCTCGGCCAGCACCCGCTTCAGCGCGTGGTAGACCTGGCTGCCCCAGCGCAAGGCCTCGGCGAAACTCTCCGCCCCCACCGGCATCACCATGAACTCCTGGAGGTCCACGTTGTTGTCCGCGTGCTTGCCCCCGTTCATGATGTTCATCATGGGGATCGGCAACCGGCGCGCATTGGGGCCGCCGATATACTTGGCCAGGGGCAGTCCGGTCCAGTTGGCCGCCGCCTTCGCCACCGCCAGGGACACCGCCAGAATGGCGTTCGCGCCCAGTTTTCCCTTGTTGGGCGTGCC
Source organism: Candidatus Hebobacteria bacterium (assembly GCA_029821235.1). GTDB lineage: Bacteria > Armatimonadota > Hebobacteria > Hebobacterales > Hebobacteraceae > S016-27. The sequence goes on from JALGTT010000010.1 coordinate 7,907, forward strand.
ATCCAGTTCGATCATCAGGTGGTCTATCCCCGCCTGATCGGTCGCCTCCATGCCCGTGATCTCGTTGGCGATCACGTCGTTGACGTTCTCGACGGCCCGCAGCACGCCCTTGCCCCCATAGCGAGCGGGGTCGCCGTCCCGCAACTCCACCGCCTCCCGCGATCCCGTGGAGGCGCCGGAGGGAACCGCCGCGCGGCCCATCACGCCGTCCTCCAGATAGACGTCCACCTCTATCGTTGGGTGCCCCCGGGAATCGAGGATCTCCCGGGCGATGACCTCGTCAATGAACATATGCGCACTCCTCTCGCTGTTGGGTTGATGGCAGTCCAGGTGCTGGGACGCTGGCGCCGAGCATCCCAGCCTAGTCTTGCACGGGCGCACCCGTTTTCCCTGCCTGGCAGCCCCTCGCGCGGCTCCGGCTAGCGGTCATTTGACAATCCCCCCCCGGCGTTGGTATACTCCACCTCCGTGCGCGCGGGAGGGCGCGACGCGCCGGGCGACAGGCGTGCGCACATGCTCGATGTACTAACCTCAAAACTCCAGGCTGTCCTGCGCGGCTTGCGCGGCAAGGGCCGATTGTCCGAGGCCGATGTCGCCTCCGCATGCCGCGAGATTCGTTTGGCCCTCCTCGAGGCCGACGTCAACTTCAAGGTGGTGCGGGACTTCGTCAACCGCATCCGCGAGAAGGCGGTCGGCAAGGAGGTGATGGACAGTCTCAGCCCCGGCCAGCAAGTCGTCAAGATCGTCCGCGACGAACTGGTGGACCTGCTGGGGGGCGCCTCCGCAGGGCTCGATCTGGAGGGGGCCGCGCCGGTGGTGTTGGTGGTGGGTCTTCAGGGAGGAGGCAAGACCACCACCGTGGGCAAGTTGGCCCACCTTCTCAAGCGGGAGGGAAAGCGTCCGCTGGTGGTGGCCACCGACCTCAGGCGGGCGGCCGCGGTGGAGCAGTTGCGGCAGGTGGCCGGGCAGGTGGGAGTGCCGGTGTTCGAGGGAAGCGCCGACGATCCGGTGTCCATCGTGCAGGCGGCGGTCTCGCACGCGGGATCGGAGGGTCTAAGCCCGGTGATCGTGGACACCGCCGGCCGCACCCATGTCGACGAAGAGTTGATGGACGAACTGGTGGTGATGAAGCGGAAGACCTCGCCGGCGGAGGTGCTGCTGGTGCTGGACGCGATGACCGGGCAGGACGCGGTCAACGTGGCCCAGGAGTTCGACCGCGCGGTGGGAATCACCGGCGTCGTCCTCACCAAACTGGACGGGGACGCCCGCGGGGGAGCCGCCCTTTCCGTGCGGGCGGTGACCGGCAAGCCCATCAAACTGGTGGGGGTGGGAGAAAAGTTGGACGCGCTGGAGGCTTTCCATCCGGACCGGATGGCCTCCCGCATCCTGGGGATGGGAGATGTACTGACGCTGATAGAGCGGGCGGAATCGGCCTTCGAGGAACAGGAGGCGGAGGAACTCGAGAAGAGGCTCCGGGAGCAGCGCTTCGACCTGGAGGACTTCATGCGGGAACTGGAGCGGCTGAGCAAGATGGGGCCCCTCGAGCACCTCCTGGGCATGATTCCGGGGTTCCAGGAACTCCGCCAGCGGGCCGGCGGGCCTTTGGAGATGGATCCCCGGCAGGTGAAACGCCTGACCGCGATAATCCAGTCAATGACGCCGGAGGAACGCAGGAACCCGGATATCCTCAATGGAAGTAGAAAACGTCGCATCGCCCGCGGAAGCGGAGCGTCGCGGCAAGAAGTCAACATCTTGCTGAAGCAGTTCCGCCAGATGCGCGCCATGGTGGCGCAGCTGATGGCAGCGGAGAAGAGGGGACGATCCTTTCCCGGAGGAGGGCTCGGAGGAATCCGCGGACCTCGCCTGGGACCCTAGGAGGAGAGTGTGGCAGTTCGGATCCGGTTGCGCCGGACTGGGAAGAAGAAGCAACCCCAGTACCGGCTGGTGGTAGCGGAGTCGTCCTCCCCGCGGGACGGCCGATTCCTGGAGGTTATCGGGAATTACGATCCGCGGGTGGACCCACCGGCCGTGAGCGTGAAGGAGGAGCGAGCCCTTCACTGGCTGAAAAACGGAGCCCAGCCCTCCGAGACCGCCAAGAGCATCTTGGTGAAAACGGGGGTATGGGCGAAGTTCAAAGGCGAGTGAACGCCGGGCGGCGGGCCAGCCGGCCCGCCGCATCCACTGAGCGGAGTGTTGGATTGAGCAAAGACGACACTGGCAGGGGCGGTAGCTGCGCCCACGAGATTTGTAATGAGGGCCGTTCAGGGCGCGCGGCCGCTCTGGCGCCACTTGAGAGACCCTTTGGCGGTGGCAACTGCTAACAGAAGTGTGGAGGTCTGGGACAGTGCACGAACTAGTCACGTTGATCGTGAGGGCCCTTGTGGATCAGCCGGAGCGAGTAGTAGTCAACGAAGTGGACGGAGAACGGAGCATCATCTTCGAGGTGCGCGTCGCACCAGATGACTTGGGAAAGGTGATCGGAAAGGGCGGAAGGATCGCCAATGCCCTGCGTACGCTGGTGCGGGCGGCCGGTGCAAAACAACGCAAGAGCATCTGGGTGGACATCAACAAGCTCGCGGAACCCGCCTCCGGCGGGCCGGAGGAGTAGATGAGCAGGGTGACGGTCAAACGCAATATCACGGTGCAGGTCATTGTCACCGAGAAGTTCAAGGAGGAACTCCAGGAGGAACTCCGGGAGGCCGCGGACACCACCCAGCGCCGTATCGACCAGATGGAGTTCCGCAGCCGGCGAGTGCTGGCGGAACTCCAGCGGACCGATCTGTCGCAGGCAATGTCCGCGCGGCAGCAGTTCGAGGCAGAGAAACGTCGCCAGGAGGCGCTCAAACAGGAGATCCTCCAGGAGTTGGAGCGAGTGGAGACCCTGGAGATGGGGAGCGAATATCCCCGCGGGACCCTCGAAAGCACCGTCGAACTCCAACCCGGGGACGATCTCCTGGAGAAACTGACTGGATGCCAGATCGTGGTGAAAGACGGGGTCGTAGTCGAGATCAGGAATTCCTAGCCCCGCCTGACTCCGCCTGTGAGGAGCCATGGAGCCTGGTGATTGGCCGGGTCATGGCTCCTTTTGGCATCAAGGGCGAAGTGCGGGTGAGGCCGGAGACCGATTACCCGCAGCGGCTGGCCGAAGTCGACACGGTATGCCTCGAACTCCCCGGCGGCCGGGAGGAGATGGCGCGCCCGGCCCGCGTCCGCCTCACCCCCAAGGGCGCGCTGGTGAGATTCGAAGGGTGCCGCGATCGGAACGACGCGCAGCGGCTCCGCGGGGCCTGGGTGAAGATTCGGCCCAGCATGGTTCCTCCGCTGCCCGAGGGTGAGTTCTACGTGCACCAGATACTCGGGCTGCGGGCAGTAACCGCCGACGGGCGGGAGATCGGCGAGGTCACCGAAGTGATCCGCACCGGCGCCAATGACGTGTACGTGGCCGGGGGGAAGATGATTCCCGCGGTGCGCAAGTTCATCCGGGAGATCAGCCTGGAGGAGGGCGTGATGGTGGTGGACCTGCCGCCAGAGGAGGAGGCCGGCTGATGCGCATTGATGTCATCACCACCTTCCCCGAGATGTTCGCGCCCGTGCTGGGCTCCAGCATCCTCAAGCGCGCCCAGGAGAAGGGCGTGGCGGAGATTCGCGTCCACGACCTGCGCGACTACACCGCCGACCGGCACCGGACCACCGACGACGCCCCCTTCGGCGGAGGCGGGGGAATGGTGATGAAGCCCGAGCCCTTCTTCGAGGCGGTGGAGGCGATCCGGGGCGGGAAGCCCACAGAGAACGAGGAAATCGTCCTCCTCTGCCCCCAGGGCGAGCCCTTCCGGCAGTCCCTCGCCAGGGAGTTGTCCGCACGCCGGCGGCTGATCCTCCTGTGCGGGCACTATGAGGGAGTGGACGAGCGGGTGCGGGAACACCTCGCCACCAGGGCGGTGTCCATCGGGGACTACGTGCTCACCGGCGGCGAACTGCCCGCGATGGTGGTGATAGATGCCGTGGTCCGCCTGCTGCCGGGGGCGCTGGGGGACGAACAGGGGGCCGCCTCCGATTCCTTCTCCGACAACCTGCTGGAGTATCCCCAGTACACCCGCCCGGCGGAGTTCCGAGGATGGCCGGTGCCGGAGGTGCTGCTCTCCGGCGATCACGCGCGCATCCGCCGCTGGCGCCGCAAGGAGTCCCTCCGGCGCACCCGCAGGCTCCGCCCCGACCTGCTCGCGGCGGCGGAACTCAGCGACGAAGACAGGGAACTGCTCGAAGAGATCGAGCAGGAGGAACACAGGGCGGAGTAGTCCCCCCGGGACGCTCGCTACGGCACCAGGGCGGCCGCGAAGCCGGCGGGATCGAAATCCTCCAGGTCCTCCATGCCCTCTCCCACCCCGATCAACTTGATGGGAAGTCTCTCCTCCTCCGCGATGGTGATCACCATTCCCCCCTTGGCGGTGCCGTCGAGTTTGGTGACCACCACTCCCGTGAGGCCGATGGCGGCGTGGAATTGCTGGGCCTGGGTGAGCGCGTTCTGCCCGGTGGTGGCGTCCACCACCAGCAGACTCTCGTCGGCCGGCCGGCCCAGTTCCCGCTGGACTACGCGCGCTATCTTTCCCAACTCCTCCATCAGATTGCGCTTGGTGTGGAGTCGCCCTGCGGTGTCCGCGATCACCACCTCGCACCCGCGGGCGCGCGCCGCGCCGATGGCATCGAATATCACGGCCGCGGGATCGCCTCCCGGCTGATGCGCGACGAACTCCGCACCGAGACGCTCCGCCCACAACTCTAGTTGCTCGATGGCGGCCGCCCGGAAGGTATCCCCCGCCGCCAGCAGCGCCTTCCGGCCCTCCCGCTGGAAGCGCGCCCCCAACTTGGCGATGGTGGTGGTCTTGCCGGTCCCGTTCACCCCCACCATCAGATAGAGCAGCGGCGGCGCGGGGGAGGAGACCGCGAGGGGCGCGGTGTGCCGGGAGAGTATCTCGGCGATCTGGCTCCGGAGCACATCCCTCACCCCCTCCGCGGTGCGCACCCGGCCCTCGCGCGCGGCGGCGCGCAGGCGCTCCACCAGGAGCGCAGACACCCGCGCGCTGACGTCGGAGGCGATCAGCACCTCCTCCAGTTCCTCGAAGAGTTCGTCGGTGGCCTCCCCGGGCCCGGAGAGCAAGTCCGTGACGCGGCGGAACAGATTGCGCAGCAAGGTGAACGATCTCCCTTCGTGTGGTCGGCGAATCGGCCGCGGCCGGCGGCTACCCGCCCTCCTCCCTGAGCAGGTTGAGCAGGCCTCCGGCGAGCAGAATGCGGGCCTGACGGCCCGTGAGATCATACCCGGCCTGGAAGGTGGCGCCGCGGGTGACGTTGTGCACCTCCAGCGGCTGGTGGGCGGCGATGCGGGCCCGCACATCCTCCATCGCCAACTCGTCCCCCTCTCCCACCAGGCCGTCCTCGGGCAGTTTCAGGGGGAGGATGCCGAAGTTGACCAGGTTCGCGTGGTGAATCCTGGCGAACGAGCGCGCCAGCACCGCGCGGATGCCCAGCGCCATGGGGGCCAGCGCCGCGTGCTCCCGGCTGGAGCCCTGCCCGTAGTTGACCCCGCCCACGATGAAGCCCCCTCCCGCCTCCTTCGCCCGCTCGGAGAAAGTCGGGGCGATCCGGCAGAACACATATTGCGAGATGGCCGGGATGTTGGAGCGGAGCGGCAGAATCTCCGCGCCCGCGGGCATGATGTCGTCTGTGCTGATGTTGTCCCCCACCTCCAGCAGCACCCGCCCCCGAATGGTGTCCTCCAACTCCCCCCGCCTGGGCAGAGGGGCGATGTTGGGGCCGCGCACGATCTCCACCTCGTCCGGGTCCTCGGCCGGCGGCAGCACCATGCTGTCGTCCACCGGGAAGCGCCTGGGCATCGCCACCTTGACCGGCTCGCCCATCTCCCGCGGGTCGGCCAGCGTGCCGGCGAGCGCGGTGGCCGCGCACACCTCCGGGCTGGCGAGATAGGCTTTCGCGTCCCGCGTGCCGGTGCGGCCGGGGAAATTGCGGTTGAAACTCCTCACCGTCACTCCCCCGGAGGGGGGCGCCTGCCCCATCCCGATGCACGGCCCGCAGGCGGTCTCCAGAATCCGCGCGCCGGCGGTGATGAGGGTCTCCAGGGCGCCGTTGGCGGCCAGCATCCTCAGCACCTGGCGGGAGCCCGGCGCGATCACCAGGCTCACCTCCGGATGCACCCTCCTCCCCTTCAGCATGGCCGCCACCGTCATCAGGTCCTGGTAGGAGGAGTTGGTGCAACTTCCGATCGCCACCTGGTCCACCCGCAGGCCCGCCAGTTCCGTCACGGGCGCCACGTTGTCAGGGCTGTGCGGTTGGGCCACCAGGGGCTCCAGCGCCTCCAGGTCGAGTTCGATCACATCATCGTATTCCGCGCCCCGGTCCGCGCGCAGGGGAGCCCATGCCTCCGCGCGCCCCTGCGCCCGCAGAAAGGCGCGGGTGCGGGCATCGCTGGGAAAGACCGAACTGGTGGCCCCCAGTTCCGCCCCCATGTTGGTGATGGTGGCCCGTTGGGGGACGGTGAGCGTCGCCACCCCCGGCCCTCCGTATTCCATCACTCTCCCCACCCCGCCCTTGACCGTGAGGCGGCGGAGCAGTTCGAGGATCACGTCCTTCGCGGTCACCCATGGGCCCAGCGCGCCCCGCAGGTGCACCAGGGTGACCCGCGGCATGGTCAGGTGGAACGGGTGGCCGGCCATCGCCGCCGCCACATCCAGCCCCCCCGCGCCGATCGCCAGCATCCCCAGCCCCCCGCAGGTCGGCGTGTGGCTGTCCGATCCCAGCAGCGTCTCTCCGGGCACCCCGAAGCGCTCCAGGTGGACCTGGTGGCAGATGCCGTTGCCCGGGCGCGAGAAGTGCACGCCGAACTTGGCGGCCGCGGTCTGGAGATAGCGGTGGTCGTCTGCGCTCTCGAATCCGGTCTGGAGCGTGTTGTGGTCCACATAACTGACGGAGAGTTTCGTGCGCACCCGCGGCGTGTCCAGCGCCTCGAATTGCAGGAAGGCCATCACCCCGGTTACATCCTGGGTCAAGGTCTGGTCTATGCGGATGGCGATCTCCTCCCCGGGTGACAAATCCCCGGACACGAGATGGCTCGCGATCAACTTGTGGGTAAGGCTTTGACTCATTGCCTGCTCCTGTATCAGCCCGGCGATTGGGTCACACCGCGCTCCCGAATCGCTGTCCGTCGGGGCTGAGTTTGCTCACGTCCTGGAGGATCGCCCCCACCCCCAGGGCCACCGCATGGGCCGGCTCCCGGGCCCGCACCACCGGCACGCCGAGTCGCTCCCGCATGAACTGCGGCAGGCCGTGCAGCAGGGCGGTGCCCCCCATCAGCAGCAGCCCGTTGGCTCGGATGTCGGCCCTCTGCTCCGTGGAGGCCTCGGCGATACACCAGTGAATCTCGTTGATCACCGGCGCCAGGGCGCGCGCCAGCACCTCCGGGATGCCATCGAGAGTCACCTCCAGATTGCGAAAGATCTCCCCGTACACCTCTCCCCCCGCCATGGTCACCCTCCCCCGGCCGCTCTGGGGAGAAATGGTGCCCACCTGGAGTTTCATCTGCTGGGCGGTGGCCGCCGAGAGGGGGACCCCGTAGCGATTGCGGATCATCTTGCGCACCGCCTCGTCCAGGTCCTGTCCGCCGAACCGCACGCTCCTGCCCCACACCAGCCGGCCCTGCACCACCAGCCCGAACTGGGTGATCCCGCCGCCCATGTTCACCACCAGGCGGGCCGCGCGGTCGGTCGGCACCAGCCCGGACCCGATCGCCCCCGCCAGCGTCTGGTCCACCAGTGCCACCCGCCTGGCCCCCGCACTCTGCACCGCGTGGCGGAGGGCCGCCCGCTCCACCGGGGTGGCCCCGGTGGCGAGCGCGGCCACCACCCGGGGCATCAGCAGATAACGCTTCCCCAACGCGCGCCGGATCATCGTCTTCACCAGTTCCGCGGCCGCGCGGTGATCGGCGACCACGCCCGCGCGCACGGGGAACACCACCCGCGCCTCGCTCGCGCCCTGGTCGGCCATCAACTTCGCCTCCGTCCCCGCGGCGATCACCTCGTCCCCCGAGGGAGAGAAGGCGATCGCCGACGGCTCGGCGAGCACGATTCCCACCGACCGCTGATAGACGCGGAGGTTGCAGGTCCCGAGGTCCAGTCCCAGGTCTACGTTCCAGCCAAACACCGGCCTCTACTCGTGCTCAGGATTGTGGGAAAGCGCGGCCGGCACCTGCGGAGCCGGCCGTTGCGTGAGCGCCAACACGTAGGGGATGACGGCGCGGACCACCCGCACGCGCGGCAGTTTTCTCTTGCGGTAGGCATCCACCAAAGCGCGGCGCTTCCTCTCGCACTCGGCCTCGAAGGCCGTCCGATCCACCGTCTTCCCCGCCTGCTCCTGCTTCGATATCTCGGCCAGGCGGCCCAGCAAGCCGGCCTGAAACACCCGGTGGTGGTGCAGAAAGGTCAGTTCGTATTCCAGATTCCCCCTCGCCGCCTCCGCCAGTTTCTCGTCGGGCCGCGCGCCCCATGGCCCGGCCTTCCGCAGTACCGAAAGCTGCATCTCCACCACCCACTGCGAAGACTCCACCGCGGCCTCCAACTCGTTGAGCCGCACCCCGCCGGGTGTGGGTGTTGAGCGCTCACGGAGATAGCGGAAACGCTCCCGCAGCAGCGCTCGGATTTCGGCCGCCAACTCATGGGACAGCAGGGCCCGCCTGGCCGCGGTCCGTTTGGTGAGTGCCTCCAGATCGGCCTCCGCCGCCTCCAGACGCTCCGCCAGAGAGTCGAACAGGTCCGGCCTGGAGTAGGGGTGCTCCGCCTGGTCCATCAGGTCCTGCCAGAGACGAGCCACCCGAACCCACTCCGCCGTCGTCTCCAGCGCCGTCAGGTCCCGCGGCCGCGAGGCCCGACGCGCGGGGGCCGACGAGCAGAGCACTCCGCACAAGATGAGCATCCCAAGGAGGGCCAGACCCAGCCGCCTCCACCGCCGGCCGCTTCCTTGGGTGGGAATTGGGGAACGCGAGGCCGACATATGGCTAGACTTTGCCATGAGGCCGGGCGTGTCCTGCCTGCCCGGAGACACGGTGAGATCGGTCCACCAAGCCGGAGACGACTACTCGGAGGCGCCGGCCGGGGTGTTCTCGCCCCTGCCGAGGACCAGGATGCGCACCACATCGCCCTGCGGCTCGACGCTCATCCCGGCATCCGCGGCCAGGCCGGCGAGCACGACGTCCGGCTTGCCTCCGGCCAGCTCCCCGTACACGGGCCGGTCCAGAGGCGTTTCGGCAAAGAGAACGAGCCCGCTCAGCGCGCTCAAGCGGGAGAGCACCTCTCCCAGCGTCTCCCCCTGATAGCGCGCAGAGGGCACGGAGGCCGCGGTCTCACCGATTCTGCTCAGCACCGGGAAGAACAGGGCCTGGTGCCGGCTCCCCTCCTTGGTGCGGATGGTCAGCCCGACCGCACCCGGCCCCGGCCCGAGCAGGCCTCCCGGCAGTTCCACCGTCACCGCCTTGGTCAGCCGTCCCTGCCACAACACCTGCGGCTGGCCCTTCGGCCTCTCCACCACCAGCGAGAGGTCCTCGACCGCAGCGCCTTGGGGGGTGAGGACCACGTTGAGCCTTCCCTGGTCTCTGTCGATCCCGATCCTGGCCGTCACTGGCAAGGCGACCTGGCTCGCGATCGAAGGCGCCGCGAAGCAGGCCGAGGAGTCCGCCCGCGGCCGCGGGGCGGCAAGTCCCTCACTGTCCCCCCGCGCGCCTCCGAGCGCCGTTCCCGCCGAGGGTTGCCGGGTTCCCTGTGCTCTGATTCCGCAGTATCTGCGATACGGACGCGGACCCATGCGTTCGCGGGAGGCGCTCTCCTCCTCACACACCGGGGAGACCACGGGCGGCGCCTTCTTCTGGGCCCTCTCGCCGGACGAGCCCCCCGTGTGGCCGAACCGGGATTTCTCTTCCCCGGCCGCTCTCGGTGGGGGAAGGAATTCGAGACTCTGGGGACGCGCGTTCGGGACGGGATTCTCGCCCGCCTCCGGCTCCGCGTCCGCGATCTCGCGCGGGACAGGGGCCAAGGCTGGTTTCTCGACCGCGGCCACTTGCTTGTACCGCTTCGTGCCCTTCTTGCTCCCGGCCTTGCCCACCGGGCCGGGCCCCTGTGTGAAGTGGAATGCGAGTGCCGCCGCCACCACCACGGCCGCGGCCGCCGAGGAAACCGCCAGGCGCGCCCAACGATAGGCGGGTTCTCTGGCGGAAGGCGCCGACTGCCTCACCGCCTGCTGGACAGATGCCACCAGATGCGCGGGGGGCCGCTCCGGCGAAACCGCGCGCAGGGAGGACAGCACGGCCCGCAGGTCCGCGAGTTCCGCGGCACAGCGGGCACAGGAGGCGACGTGGCCCTCCACCCAGGCGCGCGCCCGCCCGCCGAGCACGCCCTCGGCGAGGTCCGGCAACCGCTCACGCACTTTCATGCATTCCCTTGGCAGGCGGCTCATGTCACCATAGACTCCCACTCGTTTGACCGATTCAATCCCTCAGAAGTTCCAAATGGGGCGTCAGCCGCTCCTTGAGGGCCAGGCGCGCCCGATTGAGCCGCGATTTCACGGTCCCCACGCGCGTCTTCAGTACCTTGGCGATCTCCTCATACGACAACCCCTGCAGGTCGTAGAGGACGAGCACTTCGCGGTGGTGGGCGGCGAGGGAGGAGATGGCCTGCAACACCACCTCCCGGCGACGCGCCGTCAGCAGCGCCTCCTCTGGGAGGGCCTCCTGGCGGGACAGGGGTTCGCCCGCGGTGTCCATCGGATCCGCCCCGGGTTCGGTGCCATCGGCCGGGGTCAGTTCGGCCGCGCTGCGCGGCCGTCGTGCGGTCCGCCGCGCGGCATCCCTGGCGACATTCAGGGCCACCCGGTAGAGCCAGGTGAAGAAGGCCGCCTTCCCGCGGAACGACCGCATCGCCCGGAAGGCGCGCACGAACGTCTCCTGGACACAGTCCTCCGCCTCCTCCGGAGATCCCGTGATGCGCAGCGAGATGTTGTACACCTGGGGCGCGTACAAGGCCACCAGGTCGTCGAACGCCTCCCTGTCGCCTCCTCTCGCCCGCGCCACCAGTTGTGCGATGCGAGCGCTGTCGGCCTGATTCACGTTGCTCCATTCCCGGGCCGGGCAGCCGGCCCCCCGCGGTTGCCCGCCGGAGAGAATGTCTGCTCCCCGCAGCCGCGATTCCATGCGTGCCACACTCCCCCAGCGCGCGGACTCCCGTCTCCTCTATTCATTCTAGCCGGTTGCCACCTGCTGTCAACGAACACCTCTCCGCGGCCGGCCGCGCCGTTTCCCATTTCGCGGCGCCAGGGAGGGCGAAGCACTCCGCGCTGCGAAGAGACCACTGGGCAAACTCCCACGGGAGGCGAGCATGGAGATAGCGCAGTTCCAGAGACAAATAGAGGCCATCTACTTCCAGCGGGACAGCCGCCGCGGCGCGGCCGCTGCCTTCCGGTGGTTTTTGTCGAGGAGGTGGGTGAGTTGGCGCGCGCGGTGCGCAAGGGCGACTCCGAGAGCATGGGTGAGGAATTCGGCGATGTCCTCGCCTGGCTGTGCACGTTGGCGAGCATCCACGGGGTGGAACTGGAGGAGGCGGTCGGAAAGTACGCCGCGGGGTGCCCGAAGTGCGGCGGCACGCCGTGTGAGTGTGAGGAGGGAGAAGCGCGCTAGTGAATGGTGGGCTCGTCGGAGTCCACCAGCATCGCCTTGCTGGACAACTCCTTCTCCGTCTCCTGTCGGGCCGCGTCCAGCCGG
>JALGTT010000247.1 GCA_029821235.1 Candidatus Hebobacteria bacterium
CCGGAGGGGTGTCCGAGTGGTTTAAGGAGACGGTCTTGAAAACCGTTAGGGCAGTCCTGCCCTCGTGGGTTCGAATCCCACCCCCTCCGCCATCATCGCTCTCGCCGCCGACCTGACGCGATCCCATGCCCCTCCTTCCGCCCAGCCGCCAGGAGTTTGCACCACGCCCCTGGAATGGCCCCGGTGATCACACAGCCGGAGGAAGACCATGGCGAAGAAGAGATTCGCGCTGATAGGGGCCGGTTTGTTCGGCGAGATGCACGCCAGAGCATACAGCACCCACCCGGAGGCCGAGCTGGCGGTGGGTGGTGTGCGACCTGAACGTGGAGCGGGCGAGGAAGATCGCGGAGAAGTATGGGGCTCCGCGGGCGGTGACCGACTGGAAAGAGGTGGCGGCGGACGAGACGATTGATGCGGTCTCGGTGGCCACCCCGGACTTCGCCCACACGGAGATCGCCGTCGGGATCGCCAGCGCGGGAAAGCAGTTGCTGGTGGAGAAGCCGCTGGCCACCACGGTGGCGGAATGCGAGCAGATCATCGCCGCCGCGAAGAAGGCCGGGGTGAAGTTGATGGTGGCGTTTCACAACCGCTGGAGCCCGCCCTTCCACGAGGCACACCGGCTGGTGGAGACAGGGGAGGTGGGGCAGCCGCGCTTCGTCTACTACCGGCTGAGCAACACCACCTTCGTGCCGACCAAGATGCTTGCCTGGGCGGAGAAGTCATCGGTGCTCTGGTTCCTGGGGAGCCACGCGATAGATATGACCTGCTGGCTGCTGGGGGAGTACCCGAATCGGGTGTACAGCGTCTCCCGCCGCGAGGTCCTGAAGCGCAAAGGGGTGGACACCCCCGATTTCTACCAGAGCACGCTCGAATTCCCCAGCGGCGCGGTGGCCTCCATCGAGAACGTGTGGCTGCTTCAGGAATCTGCGCCAAGCGTGGTGGACGTGAAGTGCGAACTGATCGGCACCGCGGCCTCCATCTACATCGACACCACCTCGAACCGCGCGCTGGAGATCCAGCGCGCCGAGAAGGTGCAGTACGGGGACATCATCGGCTCACCTTTCATCCATGGCAAGCAGGTGGGCTTTCAGGTGGAGGCGATGCGTCATTTCGCCGACTGCGTGGTCTACGACCGGGAGCCTCTCATTCCGGGTGAGGTGGGGCTGGAGGTGACACGGGTGGCCTGCGCGATCGAGGAGTCGGCGAAGACGGGCAAACCTGTGGAGATCGAGAGATGAGCGAGGCCGAAGTGAAGGTTGTGAAGCGCGGCCGGTGGACTCGGGTGTTCGTGGAGGCCGACGGCCGCGATGTCAGCCACTTGAACTATGGGCCGGTCGCATTTGGGCTGGGGGCGCGCGCTCCCCTCGGCATGGCGGGAATCGGAGGGGTGGGAACCAATCCGCAATACCGTCGGCGGGGGTTCGCCCGGCAGGTTTTCGCCCGCGCGATGGAGGCGATGGCGGAGGAGGGCTACTCGTGCGTGGGACTGCACACCGGCACCGATATCGTCGCGCACCGGCTGTACCGCCGGTTCGGATTCGTGGATATCCTCGTCCAGGAGCCCGCGGTCAAGTTGCTGGATCCGGCGGCTTTTCTGGCTCGGGGGCTGACCAGTTGTCTCTCCCGCGCGGCCGGGAAGGTGCCGGAGTTTGCGGATTGGCGCTGTGATCTCGCGGTCCGCGCGGTGGGGCACCCGGAGGTGAACTTGCGCATCGAGGCCGGCTGTGCAGAGGTCGCGCCCTCCGCGGCGCGCGCGGACCTCACCCTCACTGCCGCGCGCGATGCGTTGGTTCGGCTGTGGATGGGAATGCTCACACCGCAGTTTGCGGAGGCGGGAGGGTTTGTTCGATGGGAGGGGGAGGCGGAGCACTGGCGGCGGCTGAAGACCGCTCTGGGTTCGGTTCACCAAGTGGTGAACGACGGAGGTGAACTATGAACCGGGAGCGCGCGCAGGTCATCGTGCGGGGATACCGGGAGGGGGATGAGAAGGCGGCCGCGGAGTTGCTCAATCAGTATGTAGCGGGGTTCTTGGGGGCCGCGTCGGTGACGCCCGAGTTGTGGCGCGAGCACCACGAGGTGGGCTGGCGCCCGCCCACCCTCAGCCGGTGTCCCGATTGCTTCAGGATCGCCGAGCGCGACGGAGTGGCGGCCGGCTATGCGGTCGTGGGCCTGCCGGAGGGAGGCGGATCGCAGTTCGCGGTGGTGCAGGAATTGTGCGTGGCAGAGGGGGAGGAGGGGGAGGAGGTCGCGGGGGCGCTGCTCGCCGACGCGGAGCAGATAGCGCGGAGCCGCGGCGCGACCGCGGTTCTCCTGCAACTCGGGCATGAGGATGGATTCATCCGTCGGCTGACCCAGGCGAGGGACTATGATTGGCTCGGCCCGGAGAGCGGAGTGTTCATGGCCGCGGTCTCCGACCTCGCCGGTCTGCTCGGCGAGATGCAGGCGGAACTGTCGGCGCGCCTGGGCGCGAGCAGGTTCAGCCGCTGGCAGGGGGTGGTGGAGATTCGCTCTGGAGCACAGTCGGCCCGGCTGCAGTTGGCGGAGGGCCGGGTGAGGGTGGTGGAGCCGGGCGGCGAGCCGTCCTTTTCGGCGGAAGTCTCCGCGGAGGTGCTGCCGCTGCTCCTCTTCGGCCGCGTCTCGGTGCGCCAGGCCTTTCTCCAGGATGAGATGGCGATCGCGGGCGATGACCGGACCCTGGGCCTCGAGCTGCTGGACACGCTCTTCCCGCGGCTCCCCATGTATTTGCCCGTGAGCCAATCCTGGTAACTTGCCGGAAGATCTAGGGAAACGGCTGGCCCGGCGGAGACCCGCCGGGCCAGCCTGTCTCGTTACTGTCCGTGGGCCCAGCCGCAACTAGTTGGTGCCCTTTACGACAACGTTGTCCACGCGGCCGTTCTCATCGTAGCCATCGTAGTTGTTGATGACGAACTTGAGCGTGAAGTTGGAGTTGTCGTTCGCACTCGAGGGCAGGCTGAACTCGAAGTGATGGAAAGTCCAATCATTCTCCGGGTCGCCTGCATTGATTTGCTTGAGCACAGTCCAATTCGTCCCTCCGTCCGCCGACCACAGCGCCTGGACATTGTCATCTCCATCCAGTCCAGTCGCCGTCATGTCGAAGGAGACGACGATATTGGTGTAGCCCGAGGTGGAGATGATCCGCCAGAGGGCAGAGTCGCCTTTGCGGATTCTCACCATGTCATA
The DNA here is from genome assembly GCA_029821235.1 of Candidatus Hebobacteria bacterium. Taxonomy (GTDB): domain Bacteria; phylum Armatimonadota; class Hebobacteria; order Hebobacterales; family Hebobacteraceae; genus S016-27. Next base: position 3,202 of record JALGTT010000247.1, read on the forward strand.
TCCCTCAGTAGCACAG
>JALGTT010000248.1 GCA_029821235.1 Candidatus Hebobacteria bacterium
TTGTGTTTGGGCACCAGGTGGTCGCTCCACATCCACACGCCTACGCCCCGCTCCACCAGCCAGGAGGCGATCTTGACCACATCCTCGCCGAACAGTTCGCCGGTGTCCCGCTGCCGGCATTTCTCGCACCAACCGGCCTGCCGCCATTCATCATGGCCGATGTGGACGCTCTGGCATTTCGTCAGGTCTATGTATTCTTTCATCACCTCGAACAGCAACTCGTAGGATTTCGGGTTGCAGGGACAGTAGGAGTCCGGGAAGTCGGCCTCCTGGATCTCTGCGATCTCCCGGAATACGGTGGCCAGGTAGTAGGCGTGGCTGAGGGATTGTATCTCCGGAATCGGTTCGAGATGGTATTGCCTGGCCCAGTCGAACAACCCGGCCAACTCGTCGGCCTCGATGTATCGGCCGTCGGCGAGGTGGGTGTGGATGGAGCCCGAGAAACGCCGGCCGGGGCCCAGCGGACAGTGCTCACCGTACACGCGCCCCGTGTCTCCGATGGCGCGCATCTCCTCCACGAAGCGGCGCCAGCCGGCGGCAAGTTCCGGGCGGCCGCGCAGACGCACTCCCCCTCCGAGTTCGATGAACAGTCCGTTGAATTTGTAGCGCACCAGGAAGTCGCGCAGGTACCGGTGGGCATATGGGAGGTGGTCCGGCCCCGGCACGTAGAGATGCACCATCCGCACCGGCTTGTACGGCCAATCCCCGATCTCCGCGCCCTGCAGCACGATGCCGTCTCCCCGCCGCTCCGCAAGTTGCATTAGGGTGGCCACCGCGTGCTGCGCGCCCCGTGCATCGCGGCCCACCGCCTCCACGCCCTCCGCGGTCACCTTCAGCAGGTAGCCCTCCGGCTGGGAGGGGACGGAGTCCGCCGGCCGCGAGAGTTCGCCCGCGGTCTGAATCCGAATCGGCGCCTTCCCGGCGGGAGCCTGACCCCGCACAATGGGGATCACAACATTGTGGTCATCCATCACCATGTCGGCAAACAGATGAAGGGGAGCGAGTTCGGCCTCGCCAGCCCCGCGCGGGGCCACCAGCACCGCGTTGGCAAGGGGCAATACGTCGTCCCGAAAGGTCACTTCCTGGGGAATGGGCCACAACCGCGGCCGTCGTTCTTGCATCAGTATCTCCTCGCTGGCATCGGAATCATCCAGGTTGTTTGCGGTTCCGTCTCGGACTCCTCTATCTGATGTGTCCCGCGGCAGGAGCGGCAAAGGGACATAGGGAACACGGTTCACCATGGCAGACATCTGGATCGACACGGACATTGGGGACGATATTGACGATACGGTGGCGCTGTGGGCGGCGGCGCGGCATCCGAGGCTGCGGCTGGTGGGCGTGTCCACGGTCTACGGGCCAGTGGTGGGGCGCGCCTGGCTGGCCGCCGAACTGCTGAGCAGACTGGGGTGTCACGCTCCCGTCCTTCCAGGAGCCAGTCACCCCCTCGGTGGGCGCGAGCCAGGAACCGAGGCCGTGTCCTATCTGCGGCTGGTGCCGCCGGAGGTCTATCGCTCCGAACCAGTGGCCGACGAAGCCATGGTCTCGTTGATCGCGCAGGCGATGCTGGCTGTGAACAGGCCGTTCCATCTGGTAACCATTGGGGCGACCACCAATGCGGCCCGGCTGGCGCGCGATCATCCCGAGGTGCGGGAGCGCTGGCTGAGCGTCACCTGCATGGCCGGGCGACTGGAGGGGGAGGCGGAGTACAATGTGCACTGCGACTACGAGGCCGCGCGCATGGTGTTCGAGCAGTTGTCCCCGCGCGTGGTGGGGATGGAGGCGTGCAGTTATGCGCTGCCCCGCGCGGAGGTGGAGGCCGCCCTGCCGCGGCACGACGCCGCCTCGTTTTTTCTCGACTGCTACCGCGAGTACCGGGCATATGCAGAGTGGGCGGGCGCGGACCCGGAGCAGCGTCCCCTCACCCTGTTCGACCCCATCACCGTGCTCTCGCTCGTCTGCCCGCGCGCGTTCGATTTTCAATCTCTCCGCGTGCTAGTCGAGGGAGAAGGGCGGCTGCGTCTGACCGACGACGGCGCAGAAGTGCAGTATGCGCTGTCCGGAAAGTGGTCCCGCCTGAAGCCGGTCATCACCCGATTGCTGGGGAGCGACGCGCCGCGCGCGGGGGCTTCGCGCCGGCCCTGAGCGGGAGGCGATGTCGCGATTGCCGGACATGGCGAGTCCAGGAAGCCGTGTAGAGGCCGGCGAAGAAGGGAATTACCCTCGCTAAGGACGCAACACAGGCATTCCCCACTTGCTGAATAAAGGAGGCGAGCGTGTCCGAGCAGGAAACCCAATCCTTGCCGTTGATCGGCGAGCCTGCCCCGCAGTTTCAGGCGGAGACCACACAGGGAACGATCAACTTCCCGGACGACTTTCAGGGAAGTTGGGTGATTCTCTTCTCCCACCCCGCAGACTTCACCCCGGTATGCACCACCGAGTTCATGACCTTCGCCAGCATGGCCGACGACTTCAAGAAGTTGAACACCCAACTGGTGGGACTGTCCATCGACTCGACCTACAGCCACATCGCCTGGCTGCGGACGATCAGAGAGCGCATCGAGTTCAAGGGCATGAAGGAGGTCGAGGTCAACTTCCCGGTGATCAGCGATCTCACCATGGAGGTGGCGAAGAAGTACGGCATGCTGCACCCCTCGGCCAGCAACACCCAGGCGGTGCGCGCGGTGTTCATCATCGACCCGGAGGGGATCGTGAGAGCGATGCTCTACTATCCTCTCACCACCGGGCGGAACATGGACGAGATCAAGCGGCTGGTGATCGCGCTCCAGCGCAATGCCAAGCATCAGGTCGCCACCCCGGCCAACTGGCAGCCGGGAGATGAAGTCATCATCCCGCCCCCCGGATCGTGCGGCTCGGCCCGCGAACGGGTGGAGCAGGCGGGCGACGACTACCGGTGTCTCGACTGGTTCCTGTGTCTCAAGAAAGACCCCGGCGACTAGACGCGCGAAACAACCAACCCCGCGTGCGAGTTAGGAGCATCATGCTGACCAAGAGGAT
>JALGTT010000249.1 GCA_029821235.1 Candidatus Hebobacteria bacterium
ACCAAGGCCTCCCCCATGGCGATGATCTCCAGACCCATGTCATGCTCTCCTTCCCCGCCCGAGCGGCCCGTGGGGCGTTTTCGGGGCGCCGCCCGGAGGATGCGGTCTTCCGATAGGTTACTTCACCAGCGCGGGGCGATGCCCTCCCCGCCAGCGCGGAGGCGGTGCGAGTCGCCGCCAGGACGCGGCTCCCAGGAGCAGGTCATCGCCGCGGCCGTGGAGACGTGCCGAGGGCACAAAGGGACGGTGGAGCCGGGAATATGTGGACGGGTGACTCGTCCTTATGAATAGGGAAGCGACAGAGGTGCAGGACTTGGTGGCAGAGGCACGAGCGGGCAACGTGGCCGCCTTCGAGGCTCTTTACCGGAGCCATCAGGCGGGGATCTTCACGTTCATACGCAACCTCGTGGGCGAGCGCGAGTTGGCCGCGGACCTCACCCAGCAGACTTTCGTGCGGGCCTGGGAGTCGCTTCCGAGGTGGCTGCATCGCATCGCGGTGAATCTGGTGCGGGATGAAGCGAAGTCCGGCCGCGCCCGGCTGGAGACGGCGGCCAGCGAACTGGGAGATGGCGAGCTGCTGGCAACCCGGGAGGACAGGGCGGAGAGCAGACCGGAGTCGCAACTGATCTCCGGGGAACTGCGCCGGGAAGTGCAGGGCGCTCTCGCCCAACTCTCCCCGGAACAGAGAGCGGTGGTGGTAATGCACCACCTGGAGGGCATGTCGGTGACGGAGATAGCGCGCGCCTTGAAGGTGAGGCCGGGCACGGTGATGTCCCGCCTGGCCCGCGCCCGGGAGGCGCTGAGGAAACGCCTCACGCCATATCTGGAGGGCAATGATGAGCAAGTGTGACCAGATCAAGGGATTGCTGGCGGACTACGCGGTAGGGGGACTGTCCCGGCGCGCGCGCAGCCGCGTGGAGGCCCATGTGGAGACCTGCGCCTCCTGCCGGGAGGAACTGCGGGCGCTGGAGCGGACCGGGGCGCTGCTGGACGCGGTCGGGATGGAGGCGGCGCCGGAGGACTGGGAGCACGTACAGGCGCGCATCTTGGCGCGCACGCGGAAGAGGACCCGGCCCGCGCTCAGATTCGCCTGGGCCGCGGCGGCCGCCGCCCTCCTCGCCTTGCTCGTGTACGGAGGGGTGGTGCGGCTGCCGGGCGGACAGATGATCGATCCGGAGGCCGCGGCCGTCGCGGAGGCGGAGACCGAATTGCGCTCCACCATGGAGGACCATCTGGCCGCCGTGTGGGCCGCGCCGCTGACAGATGAGGCGGCGATCGGGCTGCGCCTGGGAGCCCTGGAGGAGGACCGATCATGAGATTCGGCGCCGCGCTGGCCGCACTGCTGTGGATCATCGCCGGCCTCCCGGCACAGGCCGCGCGCGAGTCCTGGAGCCAGGTCTGGAGAAGCGAAGCCGCGCGGCACAGCGTATCGGTCTCCGGGACCGTCCGCACCATGACCGTGAACGGAGAGGGAGAGCTCAGCGCGCTCGCGCGGATGGTGGGAGGCGGTGGAAAGGTGCGCCTGGACTACGAACTGGGGCAAACGCGCTGGTCTCTGATCGACGACGGCAAGCGGCTGATCCGGCTCAGCCCCGAGCGGAGACAGGCTTTGATCCTCCCCCGCCCCGCCCTCGCTCTGGACAGGAAACTGGCGGAGCGCAACTACCAGGCGGTGGTGACCGGAGAGACCACCGTGGTGGGACGGCCGGTTCAGGTGATCGAGATTCGCGCCCGCAAGGCGCCCCCCGGAGATCACCGGGTGGTGTGGCGCCTGTGGGTGGACCGGGAGACCGGATTCCCCCTCAAGCGGGAGCGCTACAATGTGGAGGGCAAGCTCACCTCCGGCACCGAGTTCGTGGAGGTCAGATTCGGCGCGGCCGTGGACCGGAGCATGTTCCAGGTCCCCCGCGGGTGGCAGGTGGTGAATGCAGAGAACGACGGGGGGCCGCTGACCATCGGCCAGGTGGGCCGGCGGCTGGGCTTCACGGTGCTGGTTCCGCGTTACCTTCCCCCAGGCTATCGTTTCACCGGGTGCTATGTGGGGCAGCGCGGCCGGCGGGGTTGGAGGATGGCCGAGTTGCGCTACACCGACGGCCTGCGCGTGCTCAGCGTGTTTCAGCGGAAGCGCGAGGAGATGCGCGGGGGAGGCCGAGGGCACGGCCGCGGAGGCGGAGGATCGGGCCGGGGGCGCAGCCGCGGGCGGGGGCGCGGAGCAGGCAACCACGGAGGCCCGGGCTTCGGGCCCCCGGGCATGGAGGAGATGACCCTGGTCGACCGCGGCAGCGCCAAGGCGTTGCGCTATCTGGGCAAGGAGCGCGCGGTGGTGGTGATCGGGGATCTGCCCGCGGAGGAACTGATGCGGGTGGCGCGCAGTGTGGCGCCGTGAGCGCGCGGCGCGACAAATTCCGGGATTATCGCCGGGCTTCGTTCGTCTAGGATAATGAGTCCGAGGGGAACCGATAGGAGGTGCACGATGAGACGATTGCTGATAGGATTGGCGATCGGGATGTTGATGATGACATCTGCCGCGGTGGCGGCAGAGCGGACGGGAGGTCCGCCGCGCGGAGACCGAGAGCGCGCCCGCGGCCGCTCCGTCCAATTGACCCCTGAGCAGAAGGAGTTGCTGGAGCGAGCCAAAGACCTGCGCAAGCAGATCCGCATCGCCCGCCTGGAGCTTCAACTGGCGGAGGCGCAGGACGCGCCGGAGGGAGAGATCGCCGCGAGAGCAGAGCGGCTCTATGCTCTGCTGGGCCGGCAGCATGCCTTCCAGGTCAAGAACCGGGGCATCTTCCGTCAGGTGCGCGGGCAGATGGGGCGGCGTTGGCAGCACCGCCGCGGCCAGGCCGTTGCGCCCGGACGGAGAGGAGCAGGCCGGGGCATGGGCAGAGGCATGGGACACGGCGGCGCCGGCATGGGCTGGCAGGGCATGAGGGGCCAGGGCTGGGACCAGGGCCCAGGTCTTCACCGCGGCGCAGGCCCGCGCTGGGGCCGGGACGCCGGAGCGGGACTCGGCATGGGCTGGCAGCGAGGTCAGGGCATGCGTGGACAGGGCCAGGGGCGCGGCATGGGCGGAGGCATGGGCCGCGGCCGTGGAGCCGGAATGTACCGGGGCTGGGAGGAGCCGATGTTCGACGAGACGGCGCCCGCCCCCGAGTTCCTTCCCGCCGAGGAATATGAGGAGTAGCTCGCTCACTCTCGACTGTGGACATCAGGGGCGCCGCCTGCGGGCGGCGCCCCTTTCTCTTGTCTCGATCCCGTGCGTCATTGTGCACCGGGACACAAAGACAGCGGCGAGCGCCGAGGGAATAAGCGCCACAAATAGAACTCTCTACCGGCCACTGGTTCTCGGACTCCTCGGCAGCCCGCGCGCGCAGAGCGACAGCGGTCTGCTGCTCGAGCGCGTGCTGGCCGGGGCCGCCGCGTCCGGGGCGCGCACCGAGTCCATCGCCCTGCGGACGCTTCACTACGAATCCTGTCGCCACTGCGGGGGGTGTGATGAGACCGGCCGGTGTGTGGTGCAGGACGACCTGGCATCGCTTCACGACAAGATCCGCG
>JALGTT010000250.1 GCA_029821235.1 Candidatus Hebobacteria bacterium
GGGCAAGGAAGTCCATCTGGAAGGTGCCAGAAGATGAGAGCTAGGTATCACCTGGTAGTGGCGGCGCTGATCGTCACGCTGATGTTCAGTTCATTTGTGGCCGGGTGGCAGTTTCAGGCCTCCGCCTCCACCGATGGGGAGGGGGATCTGGCGAGATTGGTCAGCGTGTTGGCCGGGGGAGAGAGTTCCCCGAACGGCATAGACGATGTCAATCTGCGCCCACTGGAGACCTTCCAGGAGGTGCTCAACCACCTCCGCAAGCACTATGTCTCCCCCATCGAGGACGAGAGCAAGCTCACCTATGGCGCGGTGAGAGGCATGCTGTCCGTCCTCCGCCAGCCTCCATTCGAGGACCGCTACAGCAGGTTCATGGAGCCGGCCGACTATCGGGGGTTCCTGGACGAGAACCAGGGCCATTTCGGCGGGATCGGGGCCGAGATCGGCGTGAGAGAGGTGGACGTGGAACAGGAGAAGATCGATTTGCCGGAGGGGCTTCGCTGCCCCCACTGCGGCGCGGAGATCGTGCAGCCCAAGAAGTACGAGATCGTGATCGTGGCTCCGCTGCCAGACAGTCCGGCCCAACGCGCCGGGGTCAAGTCCGGCGACGCCATCTTGAAGGTGGACGATACCTCCACAGCCGGTTTGGGGCTGGGCGAGACCGTCAAGCTCATCAAGGGGAAGCCGGGGACGACGGTTACCCTCACATTGGGCCGAAAGGGATCGGAGAAGCCTCTGGAGGTGAAGATCACGCGGGCGGTGATCCAGGTGGAGAGCGCCAAGTGGAAGATGCTCGACCACAAGATCGGTTACCTCCGCATCAGCACCTTCAACGAGACCACGCCGGAGATGGTGAAGAAGGGAATGCACGACCTGAGGAAGGCGGGGATGAAAGCCCTGCTGCTGGACCTGCGCGGGAATGCAGGGGGAGAATTGGACGCCTGCGTCGCCACCGCCAGCCAGTTCGTGGGATCCGGCCCCGTGGTCTACATCGAGGAGCGCGGCAAACCCCGCAAGGCTCGCAACGCGGTGAGCGGCAACCATCGCATCTCCGTGCCGCTGGTCGTCCTCATCGACAAGGGGTCTGCCAGCGCCGCCGAGATTCTCGCCGGCGCGATACAGGACGACAAACTCGGCATCCTCATGGGCACCAGCACCTTCGGCAAGGGTCTGGTCCAGACGGTCTACCCGCTGCGGGATGGCTCCGCGCTCGTGCTCACGACCGCCCGCTACCTCACCCCCAGCCTCCGGGACATAGACAAGAAGGGGATCGAGCCGGATGTGGTGGTGGAGCAGCCGGAGAGCAAGGAAATCATCCTTCCTCTCAGCGAAAAGGATGCGCAGGCAAAGGCCGGCCTCGAGTATCTGCGAAAGCAGATTGCGGCCCCCCTGCGGGCCGCCGCATAGCCTGCGACGGACATCCGCACATGTCGAGCCGACAAATGAAGAAGGTGGTCAGCGCCTCCCGACGCACCGAGTTGCTGGCCCACTACCCGGACTACCTGGTCCGGCGCCTCCGCAAACTGGGCCCGGCGCAGATCCACACCGTCGTCCTGTGGACCAAGGACCCCGCCAATCTGCTGCGACACGAAGAGTTGCGCGGGGTGCTGCGGGAGGTGGGGCAGGTGTTCCTCCACTGGACGGTAACGGGACTCGCCGGCAGTTTTCTGGAGCCGAACGTCCCCCCGGTCTCCCACCAGTTCGCTCTGCTCGACGACATAGTCTCCTATCTGGGTGACCCGCGCCGCCTTCACTGGCGCTACGATCCCCTCATCTCCGCCAGGCGGGGCGACTGTGCGGCCGGCAACGTGGACCTGGACCTCTTCTCCTCGCTCGCCGAGAGATTCGCCGGGGCCGGCGTTTCCGTGGTGCACACCTCCTTCGCCACTGCGTACCGCAAGGTGGTCCGGCGCATGGCCCAGGCGGGAGTGGAGATGGAGGATTTCGCGCCGGATTTCCGCCGCAGTTTCCTGGCCCGGATGGCCGCCTGCGCGCGGGGGCTGGGAATGGAATTGCTCACCTGCTGCGAGCCTGGATACCCCAGGCAGCGGTGCATTGACGGCGAACTGCTGACCACCTTGCACCCCTCGGGCGAGCCCTGCCGCACCGACCGCGCCCGCGGCCAGCGCGACCTGTGCGGGTGTACCGTGAGCCTGGATGTGGGCCACTATCTTCCCTGCCCCAATCAATGCCTCTACTGCTACGCGCGGCCGGCGGCCGCTTCGCCCCGGGATGGGGTGCGGGCGGCAGGAGAAAGCCGGGGGCCGGAGTAGGGGAGCAGAGGAGGCGCGCCATGGCCTATTGCCCGAGGTGTCGGTTCGAGTACCGGGAGGGGGTCACCCACTGCCCGGACTGTGGCGCGGAGTTGGTGGCCGAACTTCCGCCCGAGGAGGAGTTCACTCTCCCCACTCCGGAGACCGAACTCGTGGAGTTGTGCCGCATGACAGACCCCAACCAGGCGGAGGTGATCAAGGCGGCCCTCCAGGAGGCGGGCATCGCCACCCTGCTGAGGACCAAGGGCCCCATCACAGGTGAATTGTCGAAAGTGGTGGACGGAGCCACGGACGACGAGGCCCTCCTCTATGTGACCCGCAATCGTCTGGCGGAGGCGAAGGAGGTGCTCCAGAAGGTGCAGACCGCGCCGGTGGTGTGGCCGGAGGGGATGACGCCGGTGGAGGACGACGAGGGGGAATACGATCCGGAAGAGTGACGACGCCAGGGGGGCATGGTAATAGATAGGCGGGAGGACGAACATGAGAACCGTGCTCCGCGTTGGGTTGGTCCTTGCCGCGCTGCTGATTTCATCTGCCGCCGGCGCGCAATCGCTGTGCCGGCTGTACGTCGCCGGGCAGTACGATTGGGCCGGTAACCGAGGGGGATGCTGCTGCTTCGAGCCCCCCACTGTCACCGATCTTCCGAATTCCGACAGGTGCTGCCGGCATATGCCGCTTGTGTGGTAGCAT
>JALGTT010000251.1 GCA_029821235.1 Candidatus Hebobacteria bacterium
TCCGGGGAGCCGAATACACGGGCCAGCCGGAGCATGGCGGCCGGTCCTACCCCTGGCGCCTGCTGGATCGCCGCCCACCAGACGGCATCTCCTCCCCTCCCCTCCTCCATCATGCCTGGGCCCAGGCGCGGCAGGCGCAATCCCCGTCCTGGTGATGAGCGATGACGTGGGTGAACAGCCTCCGCACCCTTTCGATCTGCTGGGACATGAACTCGGCGACATCTTCGTGGGCGACCGGGGTATCTGTCACGCCCGCGGCCCAGTTGGTCACCACGGCCACCGCCGCATAGCAGATGCCCGCCTCCCTCGCCAGGGGCGCCTCCGGCACATTGGTCATCCCCACCACGTCCGCGCCCAGGGTGCGCAGCATCCTTATCTCCGCCGGGGTCTCGAAGCGCGGCCCCTGCATGCACGCGTAGGTGCCGCTGGCCACCACGGTCTCGCCTGCCGCCTCGGCCGCCGTACACAGCTCCCCCCGCAGCCGGGGGCAGTAGGGTTCGGTCAGGTCAACGTGTTTCACCTCGCCGTCCTCGCCGTCGAAGAAGGTGGATTCGCGGCCATGCGTGAAATCGAGGAACTGCGTCAGCAGCACCAACGCGCCCGGGCCCATGTTTTCCGCGATTCCTCCCACCGCGGCGGTGGCGAGGATGTTCTTCACCTCGAGGCCCCGCAGCGCGGCGATGATGGAGCGGTAGTTCACGCGATGTGGTGGGATGTGATGCCCGGCCCCGTGGCGGGCCACGAACGCGACTTCCTTGTCCGCCAGCGAGACGCGCGCCACCTCGACCTCGCCGTACTGGGTGGAGACCGTTTCTCGCGCCGCGCCCTCTTCGTCCAGCGCGTAGAATCCCGTGCCGCCGATGATGCCGAAGTCCATGTCCCGTATGCCTCCGCGTGGTGTGATGGAGCGTATTCACCACCACGGGCGGTTGGTCCTTTCCGCGGATTGACAGCAGCGCGCGCTTGACCTAGCATGAGAACCGTCAACTTGCATCTACCGAGGATACCCATGACCAGAGAAGCGCGCATTGCCGGATTGCTGGCCGACCTGCAGGAGGGAATCGTTTTCAAGGACGGCGCGATGGGCACCACGCTCAGCGCCTCCGGGCACACCGGGCAGGCGTTGGAACTGCTCAACGTGGATGACCCGGACCGCGTGAAGGCCGTCCACGCCTCCTATGTAGCGGTCGGCAGTCAGGTGGTGGAGACCAATACCTTCCAGGGAAACGCCATCGCTCTGGAGCGCCACGGCCTGCGCGAGCGCGCGGCGGAACTCAACCGCGCCGGCGCGGCCCTGGCGCGCGAGGCGGTGGGCGAAGAAGTGTTGGTGGCGGGGAGCATGGGGCCGACCGGGGCCCTGCTGGAGCCATACGGCGAGACGGAGCCGGAGGCGGCGCGGGATGCGTTCGCCGAACAGGCGGCCGCGCTGGCAGAGGGCGGCGCGGATCTGTTGGTGCTGGAGACTTTTTCCGCTATCGAGGAACTCCTGGAGGCGGTGGCGGGCGCGCTGCCCACTGGCCTCCCCGTGGTCGCCTCGATGGCGTTCGACCCGGGCGGGCGCACCGCTTTCGGCGTCACCCCCGCGGGAGCCGCGCAGCGGCTGGCCGACGCCGGAGCCTCCATGATCGGGGCCAACTGCGGCACCGTATCCCCGCGCGATCTGGTCCCCATCATCGCGGAATTCAAGCAGGCCGCCACCCTCCCCATCATGGCCCAACCGAACGCGGGGAGCCCCGAGCGAGTCGGCGACGGCGTCCGTTTCCCCGAGGACCCTGCGACCTTCGGCGCGGCCGGCCCCGGCCTGGCGGCGGCCGGCGCGGCCCTCATCGGAGGCTGCTGCGGCACGACTCCCGAGCACATCGCGGAACTGATCCGCAACGTGCGCGCGCCCCAGTAAGCAAGGATGCGAGGCATCTTCCTCCCCGATCTCCGCGCGTGCGACTCATTCGGGCGGGGTGTGGCATAAAGATACTGGGAGTCGGGAATGCCGATTGCGGTTGACGTGAGCCGAGGCGGGAGGGGAACCACGGCGCTGACTCCGCCGCGCGCGAAGAGAACGCACGCCCTCGCGTGGGCGCTGGCGGCGGTGTCGTTTCTGTTCGTCTCCGGCATCTGTCTGGCATCTCCCAGCGAAGTCCACATCACCGCGGCCGCGGTGAACGGCGGTCTCGTCATCTCGGCCACCCGCGCCGACGGCCGGCAGCCCGCTATCAATTCCTTTACCCTCGACGACCCACCCAGGCTGGTATTCGATCTCTCCGATTCGCTTCTCCCCGCCGATCACCCGCGCGCGCTGGAGGTGGACGCTGCCGGGGTGGCGAGCATTCGCATCGGGCAGAACCAGCCGGACCCGCCGGTCGTCCGCGTGGTGGTGGACCTGGCGGTGGAGGGCGAAATGCCCGCGTGGGATCTCCGCGAAGGGGAGTCGCCCGGGGAGGCCGCGATCGTCGTCCACACCGGCGGAATTCCTCTGCTCACGCTTCCCGAGGTCACTCCCTGCGGCGAAGCCCTGCTGGTGCGGTTCGCGGGAGTCGGCGCGTTGCCGCGCAGGGCGGGCGTGCTGAGCGAGCCGCCGCGGCTGTTCGTGGATCTCGTGGGGGCGGAGGTGAGCGGCGAGTCAACGCGGGATTTCTCGGAGGGGCTGGTCTCTGAGGTGCGGCTGGGCCAGCAGCCGGAGGAGGACGGCGCACCGGTGGGCCGGCTGGTGGTGGAATTGAGGGAGGATGCGGCGCACAGCATCTTCGAGGAGGGCCCGGACTTGGTGGTGGCCGTCGGGGGCGAGCCGTGGGCCCTTCCCCTGCCTGAATACCGGGGCGGCAAGCGGCTTCAGGACAAGACCATCGTGGTGGATCCCGGCCACGGCGGGAAGGACACCGGGGCGCAGGCGCCGCGCGCGGGCGGCGGCAAGGGCATGGTGCTGGAGAAGGACCTAAGGTGGTGATGACCCGCTCGGACGACACCTACCTTTCGCTCCAGGCACGCGCGGAGGTCGCAAACCGCCTGCACGCGGACGCGTTCGTGAGCGTTCACTGCAACTCCTGCGACCGCCCCAACACCCTGCATGGGACCAGCGTCTACTACGACCACGCGCACAGCATCGCCCTGGCGCGTGCGGTGCAGTCCGAACTGCTGGCCGCACTGGGCACCTACGACAAGGGGGTGCGAAACGCCAACTTCGCGGTGATTCGCAGAACCCGCGTGCCCGGCATTCTGGTGGAGACTGCGTTCATCAATCATTGGGGCGATCAGAAGCGGCTGCTCAACGACAACTTCCGGGAGCGGGCCGCGAG
>JALGTT010000011.1 GCA_029821235.1 Candidatus Hebobacteria bacterium
CTGCTCGACGTAACCGTCTTCGAGTCCATCTATCAGAAGTGCGGCGGCCCCATCTTCACTCACCCCGCGGTGCTCGTCACCGGCCGCCTCGACCGCCGCGGCCGCGCCCGCGCCAGTTTGATCGCGGAGCGAGTTGCCCCGATCCCGTGATATGCTACAATACCACCATATAGACACGCCGCCTGCGTGACACCACCCAGTGAGCAATCCGCCCATGGCCGCCTGCGAACCGCAGACATCCAGACACACCCGCCGGCCTCGCCTCCGCCCGGCCGCTCGTGCCATACTTGCGGCCGGCATGTTGCTCGCACTGGCCGCCGCGAGTCCTCCGGCAGTGCCTGCCGACATTCACCAGGAGAGTAAAATGACGAAGAGCGACCCGCCCCTCCCCAGAGGGCTGTCCACCTGGGTCTACCAGTACCGGGAGGGAATCGCGAAGCAGGTGCGGAGATTCAACGCGCGCGCCAAGCCCGACATGCACTTTCGCTACTTCTTCCCCTACGCGGGGGCGGTTGACTTCCCGGAGAGGAAGCATGAGGTGGCCGTTCACTATAACGCCGATATCCCGCGCCGCTACGCGCAGACGCTCCCCGAGGGCATCTTGCTCATGCCCATCGTGGACGGCCGGTGCGATCACGGAGAATTCACCGACTGGACCGAGGAGGAGTACGGACGGGCCGCCCGCAAGGTGGCCCACCACATCCTTCAGGACCCTGTGGCGGCCGGGGTGCAGATTGACATCGAGCCCTTCCATCCCAGCCACCTTCCCTTCTACCGCCAGCTCCGGGAGATGCTGAACGCCGAGGGCAAGTTCTGCACCATGTTCGTGGGGCCGAGGAGCGAGGCGCTGCTGACGAAGATCTTCGAATCTTGCGACATCGTGGTGATGTCCGGCTACGACATCGCGGGAGAGGGCGCGGCCCTGGACAAGTATCGCGCGGCCATGAAACGCTCCGTCGCGCGGTTCCAGCAGGTGGCGCAGAAGACCGGCGGGCACTACATGATCGGAATACCGGCCGCCGCCTCCTGGGGGGAGTACGAGTACATCGCGGGCGGCGACGGCCCACGCGTGGAGACGGGCGTCAAGCAGGAGGCCTACGTACGGGCCGCGCTGGAGGCAATAGCCCCGTTTCGCGAGCATCCAGAGTTCGTCGGAATCTCCCTGTGGCACATGTCCGATCCAGAAACCGAGTTCGAGCGCCCCGAAGAGGTCAGCAAGCCCACCAAGTTCCCCAACATCATCAGGGAAAGCGTCTGGCGGCTGCTCGAGACCTACTAGCGGCGAGGGCGCGGGAGCGCTCTCCGGTGTGACTGGTGGTGATTGTGGGCTGTTCGCGCGATGGAGATCCGCCGCGCGCCGCTCCACGCCGCGCGGCCCGCATATGGGTCCAGGTTGACATATCGCTAATTTGGTGCTAACTTCTTGCCGCCAAGTTGTGTCTGTGGGCGGTGAGCCAGACCGCCTCAACAGGACAACTGCGACGAGTCTGAGCGTAGCGGGAAGATTGGTCAGTAAGAAGGGGCTATTTGCCTCCTGCCGTAACGGCGCTGTCGAGCTTCTGCCGATGACGTTCAGACCCGTCCCCTCGGGCCCTCTGGGATGCCGCCATGGGGCGGAGCCCTGAAGACAACCGGAGTCCGAGGGGCAGGGGGGAGGGTCGCTCGCCTCCCTGTCGCAGAAAGGAGCTCGCAGTGACGGTTGGCAAGGTGAAGTGGTTCGATGACTCCAAGGGTTGGGGGTTCATCGAAACCGAACAGGGAGACGTCTTCGTACATTACTCCGCGATCGTCTCCTCTGTGCCCGGCCGGCGAACCCTGTACGAGGGGCAGGAAGTCGAGCTGGAGGTGGCCAGCGGGCCCAAGGGTCTGAAGGCCACCAGCGTAAGGGTCCGTTGAACACCTTCTGAGGTGGCGGCGCAAGTCCGGTTCTGACATTGGGAGTCGGACTCTTCAAAGCATCCGGGGCGTCTCTTCCGTCGCGGGTGCCGTGGGGGCAGGCGGGCCAGCGTGAAATGCACCATTTCGTCATCGGCAGACGATTTGCCGACACTTTGGGCGCGTTATCCGAACAAAACCGCGCCGTTCGCACTAGACAGGTAAGGACGATACTCGGTAATTGCCTTCTTGAATATGAACTGGCGCCCTGCTTTGACCGGCCGGTGTTCGTGAGACCGCGTAGCGACTGATCTCCTTCAGGGGGGCCTGAGACTTCCAACCGGAGGCCTCCGCCAGCAAGGGCCGACAACGTCGAGCCTTTGGCCTTGACGGAGGAGACAGCCGTGACAGATCGAGAATCCGCGGTCACAGACCATCGTCGCACGCTCTATGTGGGAAACCTCCCCTGGCGCGCCACCGAGGATGACCTCGTCGCCTTGTTCTCGCAGTATGGCCCGCTTCTGGACGTTAGGGTGATTCAGGATAGACTCACGGGCCGCTCGCGCGGCTACGGCTTCGTGGAATTCGCCAGGGCGGAACACGCGCGGATCGCGGTGGCCCAGTTGGATGGCACCTCTTTCCGCGGCCGTCCTCTCATGATCAGCCCAGCCCGCCCGCGGTTCCAGACAGCCTTCTACCCGCTGACGGTCTCTACGATCAACGGCGGCGACGCGGGAGGTTCCTCTCCCACCGAGTACGCGCGCTTCACTCTCTCCGCCGCCTCCTCCATCGCCTGCTCTGCCCCGGGCGGGCCCAACACGGTGACCGCTGGTCCGCCCTTCACGCTGTCGCCCACCTTCTTGTGGACCAGCACCCCGCACAGATGTTTCCCATTGCGCGACGCCTCCTTCAGATGCCGCACGGCCAGACCGACCTCGCGCGCATCCAGGCCGGTCACGAATCCGTCCCTCGCCACCTCGACCGGCATTCTCAACGCGGCGGCGAGCAATGAATCCGGGGCGTCCAACAGGGCCGCGTCTCCGCCCTGTGCCGATATCATCTCGACGAACTTCTCCGTTCCCTTCCCCGATACCAGGGCTTCGTGGGCGCGCGCCCTCCCCGCCTCCGCGTCCTCCACCACGCCGCCGAGCAGGAGCATGTGCCCGGCCAGCGTCTCCGCCAGCTCCACCAGATCGGGAGGACCTTCGCCGGCGAGCGTCTTCGCCGCCTCGGCGAGTTCCGCCGCATCTCCCACCGCGGTTCCCAACGGCTGGTCCATGCGCGTGATCACCGCCACCACCTTGCGGCCGGCGCGCAGCCCGATCTCCACCATCGTTCCCGCCAGGTCCCGCGCGGCGGCGAGGTCGCGCATGAAGGCTCCCTCCCCCACCTTGACGTCCAACACCAGCGCGTCCGCGCCCACCGCCAGTTTCTTGCTCATCACCGAGGAGGCGATCAGAGGAATGCTTTCCACGGTTGCCGTGGCATCGCGGAGCGCATATATCTTCTTGTCCGCGGGCACCATGGCCTCCGTCTGTGCTGCGATCGCCAGCCCGATCTCCGCCACCTGGGAGCGAAATCTGTCCGGGTCGAGCGCGGTGGTCAGGCCCGGCACCGCCTCCAACTTCTCGATGGTGCCCCCGGTGTGCCCCAGCGCCCGGCCGGACATCTTTGGCACCCGCACCCCTGCCGCGGCCGCCAGCGGGGCCGCCACCAGGGTCGTCTTGTCCCCCACCCCGCCGGTGGAGTGCTTGTCCACCTTGACGCCGGGAACCTCAGACAGGTCGAGCCGGTCCCCGCTGTGCGCCATCGTGAGGGTGAGCGCGGTGGTCTCCGCCGGAGTCATCCCCCTGAGCACCACCGCCATCAGCAAGGCGGCCATCGGTCCCTCCCCCACCTCGCCGCAGACAAATGCCTCCACCGTCTGTCGAATCTCCCGCTCGCTGAGTTCTCCCCCATCCCTCTTCCTGGCGATGATTTCAGTTATATCCACAAGCGGAACCCCCTTGGACTGCAGTTTCCCCCTGAATCCTCTGGGGGCACCATAGTACAGCCCAGTGCCGCGATTTCGCAAGATGCGTAGAATGCAGGCCGCGGACGGGGAATACTGTCTTGCGGTGCCGGTTCCCCGGCCCGGCATCCGCGAGAATCTTGGGCCATTCAGAACAGAATGCCCTGTCGGCGCGTCTAATCATTGTGGATTTGTGTCTACTGCATTTGAGAAAGGAGGTGACACGATGCTTGCGAGAGGCGTTGGGCTGCTTTTCAGCCTTGCCGTGGCTGTCCTCTCCGCTATCGTCTCCGTGCTCGCCGGTCGGCTGTACATTGCGGCATATCGCGTCGCCCTGCCATCCTATCTCGTTGAGAAGATCTACTATGCACTCTTTGCGGCGGTCGGACTAGCGGCTGGATTCACCCTGGCAAGCCTCATCTACCGACAGGTGGTGACCTACGATCTCCGTCGCATCCCGGTGAGAGAGAAGGTCGCGGTGATCATCGGAGTGTTCATCGGCCTTGGCCTCACCTCGTTTATCGGGTCCATGCTCATCAGGATCCCCACCTTCGGGGCCCCCCTGGTAATGGTGATCGGCATCGTCTGCGTGTACCTGTGCGTCGCCATCATGCTCAGCATGAAGGAGGAACTCTACTTCTTCTTCCCGGGCCTCGCCGCCAGCCGGCCGGGCGAGGAGGAGCAGAAGGAGAAGCAGAACCCCAAATTGCTGGACACCAATGTCATCATCGACGGCCGCATCGCCGACATCGCCAAGAGCGGGTTCGTGGAGGGGCCGCTGCTGGTGCCGAAATTCGTGCTGGACGAACTTCAGACCATCGCCGACTCCAGCGACAGCCTGAAGCGGAACCGCGGCCGCCGGGGACTGGACATCCTCAATCAGATGCAGAAGGAACCGGGGCTGCGTGTGCAGGTGCTCGACGGATATCCGTCTCCGCTCGCCCGCCACGAACCTGTGGACGCGCGATTGGTGCAGTTGGCGAAGGACATGGATGCCGCGATCATCACCAACGACTTCAATCTCAACAAAGTAGCGCAGTTCCAGGGAGTCCGGGTGCTGAACGTCAACGAACTCGCCAACGCGGTCAAGCCGGTGGTTCTCCCCGGCGAGGAATTGAGCGTCACCATCGTCCGCGAGGGCAAGGAGCCGGAGCAGGGCGTGGCCTACCTCGATGACGGCACCATGGTGGTGGTTGAGCACGGCAAGGCGCACATCGGCGAGACGGTGCACATTATCGTCACCAGCGTGCTGCAGACCGTCGCCGGAAAGATGATCTTCGGCGGCCTCCAGAACGGCTCCAATGGGCGTATGAACAACCACAGAGAGGTGTCGCAACTCCGCCGTAGAAAGAAAGCGCCCTAGAGCCAGGCGCGCGCGGCGATGGTCCCTGCGGCCGGTGACGAGGAGGCGTCGCATCGCAACCACGGCGGTGATAGTCGCGGCGGGCCGCGGAGAGCGGCTCGGCCGATCCGAGAATAAGGCGTTCGTAGCGTTGGGGGGCAGACCGCTGGTCCAGCACTCCCTGGAGGTGCTGCAAGGGCACCCCGACATCCGCGAGGTGGTGCTGGTAGTGGCGGCTTCAGACGTGGAGCGGGCGCGCGCGGCATTCCTGCGTGAGCCCGCCTCCAGTTCCCTCTTCGTCGTGGCGGGAGGCGCGGAACGCGGGGATTCGGTGCGGGCCGGCCTGGCCGAGGTCCCGCCCTCCTCCGACACCGTGCTCATCCACGATGGCGCCAGGCCATTCCTCACCTCAACGCTGGTCACCAGGTGCCTGACGGCGGCCGAGCGGCACCCCGCCGTGATCGCCGCGGTCCGGGCCACCGACACGGTGAAGGAGGTGGGCGACCAGGGCGCGGTTTCCGCCACCCTCGACCGCTCCCGGCTCTGGCTCGCTCAGACTCCCCAGGTCTTCCGGCGCACCCTCCTCCAGGAAGCCCACGCGCGCGCCGTCGCCGAAGGCGTCAGCGCCACAGATGACGCCTCCCTGGTCGAGGAACTCGGGCATCCCGTACACGTGGTTCCCGGGGACCCCGACAACTTCAAGATCACCTGCCCGGACGACCTGGAACGGGCGGAGCGAATTGTCGCAGCCAGAGAACACGAGGGAGAGAGGGGCCCCATGGTGAGGACTGGTATTGGATATGATGCGCACAGATTCGCGGAGGCGCGAACACTGATTCTGGGCGGGGTGAAATTTGAGGGTGAGCAGGGGTTACTGGGCCATTCCGACGCCGACGTTCTCTGCCACGCCATCTGCGACGCGCTGCTGGGCGCGGCGGGGGCGGGCGACATCGGCCGACACTTCCCGGATACCGATCCCCGCTACGAGGGCGTCAGCAGCCTCTCTCTGCTGGCGCGGACGGCCTCTCTGGTGCGGGAGGCGGGATGGCGGATCGTCAACGTGGACGCGGTGGTCATCGCCGAGGCGCCCCGCATTGCCCCCCGCATCGCCGACATGCGTCACGCCCTTGCACAAGCGATGGAAATCGCGGAGACACAGGTCAACGTCAAGGGGAAGACTACAGAAGGAATGGGATTCACCGGCCGCAGGGAGGGGGTGGCCGCGCAGGCGGTCTGTGCGCTCGAGAGAGCCGGTGGCTGAATTCGAAACCCGGCGGAGCCTCGGCCTTCGTCGCCGAGAACGCTCCACCACAGAGGGAGAGGAATGCAAGTCAATGTAACAACCAAAGGCGTGGAGGTTCCATCCAGGCTCAAGGCGCTGGTGGAGAAGAAGTTGGGCAAACTGCAGCGACTGCTCCCCAACATCGAAAAGGTGGACGTAACCTGTGCGCGGGAGCGCCAGTGGCGGGTGCTGGAGATCACCATCGCCGCCGACAGCCTGCTCGTGCGCGCCGAAGAACGGGCGGCGGATTTCCCGTCGGCTCTGGACAGGCTCTGCGACAAACTGGAGCGGCGGATCAAGAAATCCCGCAGCCGCATGATCCAGCGCTACCGGGAGGCTCCGGGCACGCGGGAGGCCTGGGAGGAGTTCGTGGAGGAGGAGGATGCCGAGCCCGGGCCCAGCGTGGTGCGGAGCAAGCGATTTACCATCAAGCCGATGAGCCCCGAAGAGGCGGCGGAAGAGATGGAACTCCTGGGCCACGATTTCTTTGTCTTCCGGAATGCCGAGACAGAACAGGTAAACGTAGTTTACCGGCGAAAGGACGGAAACTACGGACTGATCGAGCCGGAGTATTGATGCTCGGCCTCCCCCGGGCGATACTATGCTAAGTGTTTCCGAGTTTCGCGAGTTGGTGCGGCAGGAGTTCGGCGAGCGCCTCGAAAGGGCTACGCCGGCCAATGTGCGCGAGTTTCTCGACCGCATGCAACTTCGCCTCCACCGGGAGGCGAAGGAGGGACCGCCCTATGTGATCGAGGAGCCTTCCTCTCCCCGCACCTATGAGGAGATCGTCACCGACTTCTTCTCCCGCGCTCTCGACTACCCGGTGGAACAGGCCTTCATCATGCTCTGGCTGCTCGCCTTCGAACAGCATTTCGCCATGCTGGAGGAGGAGTACGCCCGCCGCTTCGTCACCATCTTCGGAGAGGACGAACCACGCCATTGACGGCCCTTGCCGCGCGCTTTCGGACCCCGGGCCGCGGGGCGATGCCGGCAGGCCGCCGAATCAGATTCTCCGCGATATGAGGCCCAGTGAATAGGGATCCCCACCAGAGAAGAGCCGCCCGCGCCCTCTGCGGCGTCTACGAATGCAACACTTGTGATCTCTACCATCGGCGCCTCTGCCCGGGCTGCGTCTCCGGCAACTCACAGTTGCAGCGCGCCGGTCAGTCCCCCTGCCCCGTGTTCGTCTGTGCCCGGCGACTACAAGCCGCCGGCTGCCACGAATGCACTCTCGCCGTCTGCCGGCTGGAAAAGACGCTGCCGAACCGCCGGAGATGGCCCCGGCAGAAATGTCCTCTGCGCGTCAGATTCGGCGGCGAAGCGCGCGCGGCCTCCTTCCGCGAAGAACTGCGCCTGGCCAGGGGCGCGGCCGCGGGTGTCCGCGGCTCCGCGCGCGAACGGCCGCCGCTTCCGCCCCGCACCGCGGACCGAATGGGTCAGTACCTCCAGGTTCTCGACGAGTACGCCCAACGCGGAGTGGCCGTCGTTTCCTCCCACCACCTGGCGCGCGCGGCGGGGGTGAGGGCCTCCCTGGTGCGCAAGGATCTGAGCAAACTCGGGCGGATGGGCACGCGCGGGGGCGGCTACCCGGTAGAGGCCGTGCGGAGGGCCATCCGCGGGCGCCTCTCCCTCAGCGAGGAACACCGCGTGGTATGGTTGGGGGCCGACGCCCTGCAGCGCTGGCCGGAGGCGCGGGAGATATTGCTGCGGGCCGGCTGTCGCCTGGTATCGGTGCTCGATGGGTCGCCGGGACGCGTGGGCAGAAAAGTGGCCGGCCTACCAGTACACTCCATCGCAAAGATGGTAACAGAGATCAAACAGCACCGCGCGACACTGGCGGTAGTGGCGGACGAGAGGGTTGACAGAAATAATCTCATCCAAGCACTCGCCAGGTCCGGAGTGCGGGGCGTCCTGAATCTGACGGAATCGCCGCTCCGGGCATCAGCGGGAACAGTGGTGGAACAGGCAGACCTGGGCAGTCAACTGTCGCGCCTGCTGAGGCGGCTGGAAGCCGCCCAGACGTCACATCACTGAGGCACTTGGCGGAGGTGTCAAAGTGCAACATGCCCGCGATGGTAACGGCGAGCCCGACAGGCCTCGCCCGAGGAAGACGCGTCGCGCACGCAGGCCGCGCGCGGTGGTGGTGGAGGATGAGTTCATGGTGCTCCTCTCCATCCAACACCTCCTGGAATCGCTTGGATGTGAGGTAGTGGGCACCACCCATGAGGCGGCTTCGGCCGTGGATCTGGTCAAGTCCCTTCGGCCCGACCTGGTCTTCATGGACCTGGGGCTCCCCGACAGCGACGCGCTGGCGGCCACCCGGACCATCACCTCCCACCTGGACACGCGGGTGGTGGTCATCACCGCCTACAATGAGCGGCAGGCGCGCGCCGCAGCGCGCCGGGCGGGCGCCTCACGATTCCTCACCAAGCCGCTCCAGGAGACCGAACTGGCCCAGGCGATCTCCGAACTCACCCGCGGTCGGCCCGAGAACGCCGCCTGATTCCGGGCCCACCGGTCCCTGTCACGCGGCATCGAAGCACCGCGGGAACGACCGTTCGCGATCTTCTGTTCCGCCTCCTCTCCTCTAGTATCGCCTGGTGCAACTTTCGCCCATGAATGGATACCTTGCGAACAGTCAAGTGCCGTCTCTAAGCCCATCTGTCGACGAGCAGTACACTCTTGGGGGCCTGGCTTGGCTGGCGGACAATTCTTGTGAAAAACTCTTGCATAAGGATTGCTTGATGATTGAGGAGTGGGTATAATGCCCAATTAGAGGAACCTTCTGCCGAGGTATCGTTTCGCGCGCTGAGGACGGGAAGTACGGGGAGCGATCACAACGGTTGACGGTTTCCAGAAATGCCAGAGTACGCAGGAGGTGACAGCTAGATGGCCGACAAGGGAGCGATGACGGTCCGTGAGGCCGGTCGAAAGGGCGGCCGCGCGACCAAGGCTCGCCATGGCCCGTCCTTCTACAAGGAGATCGGGCGCAAGGGCGGCGAGACCACGAAGAAGCGGCATGGTCCGAAGTTCTATGAGAAGATCGGCCGCAAGGGTGGCCAGCGAGTGCGACAACTGGTCGCTCAGGCCAAGCGTGCTGCTGCGCGCTGACTTGTCCCAGGACTGGATCGGGAGGCAGTAGAAGTCTGATCAGACTGGGCTGTCCTCATGTCAATCACAGAGTCTCGGAACAGAGCGCCCCATGGCGCTCTGTTCCATTTCGTTTCGCCGACGGACCGCCGGGGATTACTCCGCGGCGTCCGGTGAGAGGAACCGCTCCCGGATCTTCTCCTCCGCCTCTTCGTCCGGCAACCTCCCCTGTGCGGTCAACACGTGTGGAGTGATGAACACCAGCAACTCGGAGTTGACATCGCTTTCACTGCGGCTGCGGAAGAGGCCGCCCACCAGCGGCAGGTCTCCCAGCACCGGGATTTTGGTGCCGCGCCGCTCGCGCTGGGTCTGACTCAATCCTCCCAGCACCACTGTCTCCCCGTCCCTGACCCTCACCGTGGTGCCCGCGCGCCGCGCGCTCAACACGGGAAGGCCGGTGCGCGGATCGAGCTCGGAGATGTTGCTCACCTCGGTGTTCTCGGGGTCTATGTTGAGGGTGATCTCCCCTCCCCCTCCGGTGAGCGGAGTGACGTTCAGCTTGACTCCGACATCCACGCCCTGGATCTTCTCGGTGCTCTGGCCGTAACTGATGTACTCCACCTTGATGAAGCGGCGCACTCCGATGAAGATGCTGGCATTGTGGCCGTTCATCACCGCCATCCTGGGCGCCGCCTCGATGTGGGCGCGCTGCTCCGTCTCCAGGTGACGCAAGCGCGCCTCAAAGTCCCGCGGCAACTCCCCGATGGTGGTATAGGTGATCTCTCCGCTGCGGGAGTCCGACGTCGCCGAATACTCTGGCTCTCCCTCGTCGGTCGTCTTCCCGCTGACATCTCCCCTCAACATCGAGAGCACCTGATCGGCATCGTGGGTATTGGTGAACTCCACCGCGATCATCTCGATCAGGATCTGCGGCGGCGCCACATCCACCTTCCGCAGGTCCGCGCGAATCTTGTCCAGCATCTGCTGGGGCGCGGTCACCACCACTGCATTCTGCTCCTCGTTCACGTGCAGATAACTGTAGAGGAAGGTGGGCAGCAGGCCGGAGGCGGCCCTCGCCCGGGTATAGCGCATCGGAAACGACTCCGTCCCGCTCTGCCGGTAGGCGGCCAGGTCCTGCGGAACCCCGCGGCTGAACATGTACACCCCGTCCACGTTGCTCAGGGCCAGTCCATAGGCGCTGGCGATGGCATTGAGAGCATCCTCCACCGACAGGTCCCGCAGGTGGAGGCTCGCCTCCCCGCTCACCCTGTCGTCCACCGCCAGGTCCGCCCCCGCCTGCTTGGCGATCTCGCCCAGCAGTTTGTGTATGTCGCACTTCAGCGCCGTTATCGACACCTTGCCATCGGCGAAACTGACCACCAGATCCTTCTCTTCTTCGGTCTCCTCCTCTTGCCCGCCCGAGGCCGACCCGCCTCCTCCCTCGAGCGTGCGGCTGCTTCGCACGGTGAGCATTACGCTCTGCCGGTCCGAACTCGGAGACACCTCCACCGGAGACGGCTCCATCATCACCACCAGCATGTCCACCCCGACCCCCTCCCTCGCTCCCTGGGGCACGCTGAGTTGAATGTAACTAACGGGAAACTTGCTCACATCAATGAAGTTCTTGCCGGTGGCGTTCCGGGCATTGTTGAAACTCATCCGAACCCGGCTTCGGCGCCCGCCTCCTCCATGGCGATCCCACTCCAGGATGCCATCGGCCTTCACGGAAATCTGGATTCCGTTGCGCAATTCGGCGGCCTTCACCTCGGTGATGTTGCAGTAGACGAGGGCCTGCGCGCGCGGGCACCAGGCGGCCACCGCAAGGAACAACGTCAACAGCGTCCACATGGAACGCAGCGTCTGTCTAACCATAGTGCGATTCTTCCTCCCGGGCGGCACTGGTCCGCCGCCCTCCTTCTGAGGCGAGCGGGTCGCGATCCACGTGCGGGGTCACGAACACCGCCAGATGGGTGCTGGACCGGGACCGGCTGCGGGCATCGAACAGCCTGCCGATCAGCGGCAGGTCCCGCAGCAGCGGAATGCCGCGGCGCTCCCTGCTCGCCTGCTCCATGCTCAGACCCGCCACCAGCACCGTCTCTCCGTCACGCACCCGCGCCACGCCTTCCGCCTCCCGCAGCGCCACCACGGGCAGGCCGCTCGCCGGATCTGTGCCGGTATGCGTCTTGGTCTCGCTGCGCAGGTAGAGCAGCACCTCGTCCCCTCCCCCCATGAGCGACTGCATCTCCAGCGAAGTGCCGATGTCAACGGGCAGGATATCCATCTCCCCTCCCCCGCCCAGCACCTCAATGATGATGTTGCGCTGCTGTCCCACGAACACGCGCGCCCACGCTCCGTTCCGCGCCTTGATGGTGGTCTTCGCCCGCAGCTCCGTCTCGGCCGCCGCTTCCCGCGCGGCCAGCGCCGCCTCCCAGCCTCTCGGCAGATCGCCCAACTGCAGGAACTGCACTTCCCCCGCGATCGCGTCGATCCCGACCGCCACCGTGCCCAGCAGACCGGCCGCCTGGAGGGCGCTCTCCAGCACCTCGCCCGACTTGTACTCCACTACCGTCACCTCCAGCGACACCTGCGGAGGGGGACGGTCCAGGCGGGAGAGGTCGGAGGCCACGCGGTCCAACATCCAGGCGGGACCGGTTGCAATCACCGTGTTGCTCTCCAAATCCGCGCGCAGGTAACTCAGGAGGAAATTCGGGAGCAGATCGATCGCGGCCATCGCCCGCAGATGGCGAAGCGGAATCGTGCGCGCGGAGGCGGCCCCATACCCGGCGGCGTTTCGCAGTCCCTCCGCCAGGACACAGTCCCCCTTCGGGGTCGTGCCCACACACAGACCCAGCCCAAGGCCGATCGCACCCAACGCCGCCTCCGGCTCCATGTCGTCCAGGCGCGCGGTTACCCTGAGGTCTCCCTCGATTGCACAGACCACGGGAACCCCCGCCTCTCGCGAGATGGCATCGGCGACATCCTCCACCCTCGCGTTGACTGCGCGCACGCTCAATTTCCCCGATTCGCTCCACACCTCCAGTTCCGCCGGCAGGTCCTTCGGCGTCTCCGGGGGTGGTGGAGGCGGGAACCGGTCGGACCGCCAGGTGATCACGATCCCGTTTCCGCTCTCATTGGTCTGGATATCAAAACGGTATCGGCGTCGGAACAGTTCCCCCTCCCCGATTCCCCAGCCCAGGTAGTTCACCACGGCCACCTCCAGCCCCACGCCCTCGTGGGCCCAGCTGGGCACGGCGATCTCCACGTGGCTGACCGGGTACTTGGACACATCCACGAACCCGGAGCCAAGTTTGGACCTGGCGTTCCACAGCCTCAGCGACAGACGCCGGAGATGCCGCGACCATCCCCAGTCCATTCCCCAGGGCCTTCGCCTCAACTCGAGGTCCCCCTCCGCCATCATCCGCTCCCAGTCAAAATCCCACTCCACCTGGCCGTCCGTCACGATGGTCACCCGGACGCCGTTGCTCAACTGCTCGGACTTGATCTCCGTCACATTGCAGTAGACGGGGCCGCGCTGGGCCGCCGCCCGGTCGGCTGACCAGACGAGGCCTATGACCACCGCGATGGCGACCCAGAGATGACGCATGCGCTATTGCTCCCCCAGGAAACGCTGGCGAAGCTGCTTCTCCTCCTCGGGAGGAAGGTGCCCCGTGCTCGAGAGCACCCGCGGGGTAACGAAGATGACCAGGTCCGTCCTCGTCTTGGTCCGGTTGGAGGAGCGGAACAGAGCCCCCAGCAGCGGCAGATCCCCCAGGATGGGCACCTTGGTGCGGACCAGGCGTTCCTCCTCCTGCCGCAGCCCGCCGATGACGATGGTCTGTCCATCCCGGACTCTCACCATGGTCTCGGCGGTGCGGGTGGACTTCTCGGGCAGGCCGGTCACCGGGTCGAGAGCGGAGAGGGTGGAGACCTCGGGGCGGATATCGCAGATGATCTCCTTGCCGTCTCCGGTCCACGGCGCGATGTTCAGGCGCACTCCCGCATCAATGAAGTTCCTGCTGCCGCCCCCGCCCCATTCGTCGCCGCCCATCTGGATGGGCTGGCGGAGATAGCGCTGGATGCCCACGAAGAAGCTGGCCCACCGGCCGCTCACGGTGGCGATCCGCGGGGCCGCCCGCACCCTCGCCCGGCGCGCGCTCACCAGCGCGTTGAGCCGCGCGCGGAACTCGGTCGGCAGCTCGGCGATGCCCCTCAGCACCACCTCCCCCATCTCGCGTCCGGGCAGATAATCGTTGTCCTGGGGAAGCGACAGGGTGCCCCACTCCGCACCCCTTCCCGCGTTGTTCCAACGCATCCCCAGATCGTACTGCGCCGCATTCCAATCGGTGAACTCGACCACCAGCACCTCCAGCATGATCTGGGCGGCCGGGGTATCGAATCGGCGGATGTCGTCCCGGAACTTGTTCAGCACATCGGTCGGCGCCGACAACACCACTGCGTTCTGCTCGTAGTTGACCTTCACGTGGTCCTGGAGGAACACCGGCAGCAATCCCTTGGCATTGCTCGCCTCCACGTACTGAGTGGGGATGGACTCGATCTCACTAAGGAGATAAGAGGACGGGCGACGGGGAATCCCCTCGCTGATCATCAGCACCCCGTTCACCTCACCGCAGGAGAACCCGTACGCGGAGACGATGTAGTCCACGATCTCCCGCGCCGACTTGTTCTCCAGGTGGACGGTGATCTTGCGGTCCTTGATGGAGTCATCCACCACCAGTTGCAGGTCAGCCTTCGCGGCCAGCCGCGCGAACAGCCGGTGCGCATAAACGTTCACCGCGTGGACGCTGATGCCCTGATCCGAGCGTGTGATTTCCGGCTCGGGGGTCTTCTCCTTCTCCTTCTCCCCGTTGCTCTCACCGCCCCGCGAAGAACTCTCTGCACCGCCGTTGCCGGCGCCGTTCCGTCCGGCCGCCCGGGCGGGAACCAAGGGCGCGACCAGGAACACCCCCAGCACTGCCAATATCGCCAGCAACCGGATACGCCAATTGCCAATACAGGTCACGAATACCTCCCAACATGACGGGACCCGCCGCGATCCTCCGGCAATCACGCCGCGGGTCTCTGCACTGTCTACTTAGATGCGGAACGAGTCCCGGAAGTTTCACGGGGGACAAGATACTGACTGCTACATTTCCCGGCGACCCTCCAGCGCCCGCGCAATGGTCATCTCGTCCGCGTAGTCCAAGTCGCCGCCGGCCGGCAGCCCCAGCGCGATCCGCGTCACCTTCACGCCCAGCGGGCGCACCAGATCGGCGATGTGAGAGGCAGTGGCGTCCCCCTCCACCGTGGGGTTGGTGGCGAGGATCACTTCCTCCACTCCCTCCTCCCGCACCCGGTCCAGCAACTCGCGGATGCGCAAAGATTCCGGTCCCACTCCGTCCATCGGGGAAATCAACCCCTGAAGCACGTGGTAGCGCCCGTGGAACTCCCCGGCGCGTTCCAGGGCCAGCAGATCGCGCGCCTCTGCCACCACACACAACACCCGCCCGTCCCGCCGAGGATCGGCGCAAATCTCGCACCGCTCCGCATCCGTGAAGTTGAAGCACACCGGGCAGGCGTGGATCTTCTCCTTCACCTCTTTCACCGCCTCCGTGAGGGCGGCCGCCTCCTCCGGGCTTGCCTGCAATAGGTAGAGCGCCAGCCGCTGGGCCGACTTGGGCCCGATCCCCGGCATCTTCTGGAGTTCTTCGACCAGCCGCGCCAGCGGCCTGGGATATGCTCTCATGCTGCCTCCGCGCCCGCCCTGCCGCGCGCTAGAACAGACCGGGGATCCCCAGCCCTCCGGTCAGCCCCCCCATCTTCTCCTCCTGGAGATGGCGGCCCTTCTCGATCGCCTCCCGGACCGCCGCCAGCACCAGGTCCTGGAGCATCTCCACATCCTCCGGGTCCACCGCCTCCGGGCTGATGCGCAGTTCCACCAGATCGCCCAGGCCGTTCGCCACCGCGGTCACCACGCCGCCGCCCGCGCTGGCCTCCACCCGCTCCTGCTCCAGTTCCTCCTGGGCCTTCGCCATGTCCCGCTGAAGCTTCTCCATCTGCTGCATCAACTGCCGCTGCAATCCGCCGGCTCCTGGTATCTTCATGATCTGTCAACTCCTCATCAGAGAACGCCCCACCCCCGTCACTCCTCGACCTGACTCCCCGGAAACAAACTCATCACATCTTCCACCGGCTTCCGCCCCTTCTTTCCCTCCTGCCCGGGGCCCTCCTGCTCCCCCGTCCCCTCCTCTGCAAACCGGCACTTGATCTTCACCACCTGACCGGTCACCCTCTCCACCGCCTCGGCCACCGTGGTCAGTCGCTTCTGGTTCTTCACCATCTGGTCGTAGTGGAACCGGTGCCGGAAGAGGAGGGTCAACACACCGTCCGTCAAGTCCTCCGGCGCCGCCTCCAGGATGAACGCCGCCTCGGAGTTGCGCTTGTGCCGCCGCAGGTCGGCGATCACTTCATCCCAGCGGTGTCTGATGGCGGGCAATCCCTCTGCCGGGGGCGCCTCCGCAGCCTCGTCCGCCGCGGGAGCGGGCGCCTCCTCTTCCGGCCGGGAGGGCTGTGCACCCGGCTTCTCCTTCGCGGGCCGGGCCGCGGGCGGCTCCCGTCTGCGGCAGATGCGCACCAGGCACAGCTCCACCAGCAGCCGCGGCTGACTGGTGAACCGCATCTCCCGGTCGGCCTCTGCCAGCAGATCGAGGATGCGGACCACCTCCTCCGCGGACAGGTCCTTCACCTGTTCCACGGTCTTCTGCACTATCTCCTCGGGCAGGGCCAGCCCCTCGGCCGCCCGCCGGTCAACGCTCAGCACCAGCAGGTTGCGGTAGTGCCCGATCATTCCCATCAGAAGTTGCCGCAGGTCCTTTCCTTCCGCCACCACCCGGTCCAGCAGCGACAGCGCCGCCCCGATGTCCCGGCGGGTGAACACGTCGGCGAATTCGGCCACCAGATCGAAGTCAATCCCCCCGAGGATCTCCGTGATCACCTCCGGGCCGATTTCGCCCTCCGCGTAGGCCGCCGCCTGGTCCAGCAGAGTGAGCGCATCCCGCACCGCGCCGTCCGCCGCGTGCGCCAGCATGGCGACCGCCTTGTCGTCAATGGCGAGTTTCTCCTTCTCCGCGATGCCGCGCACCGTGGCCTCGATATCGGCGACGGAGATCCGGTGGAAATCGAACCGCTGGCACCGGGAGAGGATGGTGGGGAGCACGCGATGGGGCTCGGTGGTGGCGAGCACGAACACCACGTGGGCCGGCGGCTCCTCCAGGGTCTTCAGGAAGGCGTTGAATGCCTCGCCGGTCAGCATGTGCACCTCGTCCACGATGTACACCTTGAAGCGCGCATCCGTGGGAGCCAGCGCCACCTTCTCCCGCAGGGCGCGAATCTCGTCAATGCCCCGGTTGGAGGCGGCGTCGATCTCCACCACGTCCAGAGCGGTTCCCTCCGAGATGCGCTGGCAGCTCTCACACTTCAGACACGGCTCGGCGGTGGGCCCCTGCTCGCAGTTGAGCGCCATCGCCAGCGCCC
Source organism: Candidatus Hebobacteria bacterium (assembly GCA_029821235.1). Classification (GTDB taxonomy): domain Bacteria; phylum Armatimonadota; class Hebobacteria; order Hebobacterales; family Hebobacteraceae; genus S016-27. The sequence continues at coordinate 17,131 of JALGTT010000011.1, forward strand.
GCGCGGTGCTGGTCTTTCCCGTGCCCCGCGGCCCGCAGAACAGGTAGGCGTGGGCGATGCGCCCGGCCTTCACCGCATTGGCCAGCGTCTGTGTCACATGCCGCTGGCCCACTATCTCGGCGAAGGTCCGAGGCCGGTACTTGCGATAGAAGGAGAGGTAAGGCATTCCACAACCCCTGGTATCGCCTATCTTCGGCGTCCTCCGATATGCTCCTTTCGTGGCCTGCCGTCTCCTCCCGCCAAGGAACA
>JALGTT010000252.1 GCA_029821235.1 Candidatus Hebobacteria bacterium
GCGGCGCTGGCCGGCCGGGGTGGAGTAGCCGTCGGTCCAGCTCATGGGGTCCTCCCAGGGGTTCTGAAGAGAGTCCGGATAGGCGGCGCCGGAGGTCCAGTAGTTGGTCTGCCACACGAGGATTCCGTCGAGGCCGTACTTCCAGGTCTCCCACAGCCAGAGCCGCATCTCGGTGCCGTAGTGGTCTATGAACAGGGTGAAGTAGGGGGCCTTGGGGCTGGTGCAGAGATACCACCAGATCTCCTCGCCCGCGGTCTGACGCTCTTTCACCACCTCAGGCTCCAGGGTGGAGGTGGGAAGACACCAGATGTCAACGGCTCCGTACAACTCGGGGGTGGGGTGGGTGGTGAGCATGCGGGTGATCCGGGGGCCCGCGCGGTGGATCAGCTCCATACCCTCACGCACGAACTCGAAATCCTTGTCCACGTAGGCCTTGTCCAGCCAGTTGCGCTGCGCGAGGTGGTCTTCGACGGCGCGCACGTACTTGGCGAAAGCGGCCTCGTGCTCGGGCGTGCCCTGCTGGTAGCCCGCGATCTCCCCCAGGTAGCGGCTGTGGTAGGTGCCCCCGCCGAGGCCGGCGAGGTTGAGCGCGAAACTATTGAAGTGCAGGTCGTCGAACGCCCACCTGGCATCCTCGTCGAAGCCGGAGAAGTCGAGTTGGGGCTCCACCTGTCCGTCCGCTGTCTTGCTCCAAGTCACTGTGATGCCGCGGCCGAAGGAGTAGGGGGAGATGCGGTGAGCCGCGAAGTTCCGCAGGTAGCGCCGGTAGACCTGTGCGACCTCCTCGTCCGTCTCCAGGTTGTGATAGCGCTTGATGGAGGACCGGCTGAGCCCGAACCCGCTGCGGACATGGGTCTCCGCGGGCAGGTCGAATCCCCACACGTGGACCTGGAGGGGGATCTCCTGCTGGAAATCCCGGGCGGTGATGGTGACCCGGCCCCGGTAGTCGCCGGCCGGGGTGCCGGGCGGGACGTAGACCGTAATCCAGAAGGGATAGTTGCGGTTCGCGTCGAGGGCTTCTGGATGTTGACATAGGCCACCTGACGCACCTCGATGCGGGACGAGGGCAGCCGCGCGCCCGCCGCCCCGGCCAGGTCGGAGACGGTGATGCGGCAGTCGGGCAGGGACGAGGCGGGGGTGAGGACCAGCTGGGCGGCCTCGTATTCGTTGCCGGCCGCGCTGATCTGCAGCGCCGGGCCCGCGGCGGAGGGAACCGGGCGGGTGCGGCTGACCTTGCGCTCCGGCTCACACCACCAGACGGTCAGCCGCGGGCCCTGTGACAGCACCTCGCCGCCCCGCGGATCGTCGAGCGGGGACACCATGAACGAGCCCTCGGCCTCCCAGCCCCAGTCGGGGTCGCTGGGCCGGGCGCAGGTGATGCGGAGGGTCTGGCGGCCGGGTGAGGGCGCGCGCAGGGGGAGGGTGAGGCGGCGGACGGAGTGCGGGGTGAGCACCGTGCGCTCCTGCGCGGAGGAGGCGCGGCCCTCGGAATCCTCCACGAAGATGGTGACGACCGCCTGTCCGCGGGCACCCCTGCTGGCCAGGGTGAGGCGAACGAGGCCGGCAAGGGTGCTGATGTCCTCGACCGTCACCTCGAGCTCCGGCGAGGTGCGGGACACCGCCAGGCAGTGGGTCTCGCCATCGGCCTCCCAGGCCGGGTCGGCCTCCGGGAGAAAGCAGCGGTACTCATAGCCGTCCACCTGGAACTCGGAGTCGCCCTCCGCGCGCAGCCGCACCCACACGGAGCGCGCCGGAAGCAGTTGGGAGGGAAGAGGAAATACTTCCCGCGCCACCTCGCCCAGGCGCCCGATGGGCAGCCACTGCCGGTGATCGCCGGAGGCCTCCACGACCAGGGTTCCGCGGACATGGTAGTTGAGGGAAACTTCCACCTCGGCCTGGTCCTGGAGCAGCCGCCCCAGGCGGTGGTAATAGGTCACCGATTTGCCGCCCGTGAACACCCAGCGATTGGTGTTGAATGAGGCGTCGGAAAATGCGAGGAATCGGCAGTAGTTGGAGTTCGGGCCGCCGAGGTGATGGGAGGCGGTGTAGCGCCTCTGGTGGATGCTCTCCCCCTCCCCGAGGGGCAGGTCGAGCACGTTGGTGCGGTGGTGCACGGCGACGGCCGGCATCAGGGATATGTCGTCGAATTGCACCCCGCCCTTGACATGCCACTGGCCGACGCGAAACGTGTCCTCTCGGAGGTGGTCGGGGGCGCGGAAGAAGAACTCCTCCGACTGCCACTGATACCCCGCGCGCAGGTCGTGATTGACGGAGGCGAGGCCGGCAATGGTGGTGCCCCCCTGGGCCCCGGGCAGGCGGCGAACCCGATAGGCGATCCGGTAGAGCCCGCCGGGGCGGAGGTGTAGCGAGTCCACGCGCCAGGAGGACTCATCGCCACCCTCGCCGGACACGGTCACGCAGTGCCCGCCCCCGGGGATCGCCGTCCACTCCCCTGCACCGAAGAGCGACCAGCCGTAGGGCCCGCCGTCCCCCATCTCGAAGGAGGGATTGGGCAGGAGATTGACGGGTTCGCCGGCGGCCGGGCTTGCGCGGAACGAGAGCGCGAGCGCAGCCAGCGCCAACCCGACGAGAAGGTTCTTCATCAGACACCACCTCCGGGACAACCGTGCATTTGGGCAGTCAGCGGAGGGTTCTCGCCGGAGGGGGGCGGTTCCTGTCGGAGGGTGAAGACGGGCAAAGAGGAAACGCGGAAGAGGCGGCGGGCGTAGGCCCCTAGGCCCTTCGGGCCCTAGCGTGCGCCACTACAGGCCGGAGAGGCGCTCGATCGCCTTCGCGATCTCGGCGCGGCGGGCGTGGACGACCTCCGGATCGAAGGCGTAGTGGGCCGAGTCGGTCCACAGGTCATCGGGCACGCGCAGGAGGCGCTCGGCCTCGCGGTAGAGGGATGGGTCGGCGCCGGACTGCTTCAGGCGGGTGATGTGGGAGCGGAGCAGCCACAGGTATTCGTAGTCCTCCAGGCCGTCCCGCAGGAGTTCCCACCGCAGGGAGGGCACGGGGCCCCCGAGGCGCTTCACCGCGCCGGCGCCCACGACGCGGTTGGGGGGATAAAGGAAGCGCGCGTACCCGTTGCCCCAGGCGGTCGCATGTTTGGCGCGGCGCTCCCGGTCGGAGGCCCAACTCATCGGGTCGGCCCAGGGATTCTGGGGGAGGTCGGTCGGATATGCGATGGATGAATGCCAATAGTTGGCGCTCGGCAGCCAAATGCCGGCCAGATCGTACTTCCAGGCGGCCCAAGGGCCGAGGCGCGGCTCTGTGCCGGGGTGGTCAATGGCGGCGAAGAGGTGGGGGGTGGCGGGCCGCTCGTCCTGATACCACCAGGTTTCCCCTCCCGCGGCCTTGCGCTTCTCCGTCCGCCCGGGGCCGAACCAGTGCAGGGGGGCGACCCAGGCATCCACATAGCCGGCGAGTTCCCGGTACGGCTCGCCGTGGAGCAGCCGCCTGAGCCGGGGCGCGGTCTCCTTCAGCAGGGCCATTCCGTCCCGCACCGCGGCGTAGTCGCCCTTGCGCATCTCATCGAACCAGGTGACATACGTCTTGTCCAGCCAGCCGCGTTCGGCGAGGTGGTCCTCGATCCGCCGGGCGGCGACGGCGAAGGCGGCGCGATGGCGGCGAGAGCCCTGGGGGAAGCCGGCGATGGTGTCCGGCCGCCAGGTCCCGTGCACGCGGGAGCCCATTCCGGGCATCTTCAGGATCAGGGTTTGCAGGCCGAGTTCGTCAATGGTCTGCCGGGC
>JALGTT010000253.1 GCA_029821235.1 Candidatus Hebobacteria bacterium
GGGCCCGGCTGCTCATCGCGGCGGATTGCGTGCCGTTCGCGTGCGGGGATTTCCACAATCAGATATTGGCCGGCAAGGTGCTGCTCGTCGGGTGCCCGAAACTCGACGATGCCAGCCTGTATGTCGAGAAACTATCTCAGATCTTCGCGCACAATGACCCGGAATCCGTCGAGATCGCATTCATGGAGGTTCCGTGTTGCTCGGGGCTGGTGAGAATCGTGCAGGAGGCGCTGCGTCGGGCGGATATGGACCTGCAGCCCACGTTGACCCGCATCTCCATCCGCGGAGAGCGCCTGGACGGGTAGTGCAGACCGCAAGGCATCAAAGGCGACATCCCTCCCGGATTCGCCTGAAGCGATAATCAGAGGTACGAGGAGGCAAGGCTGTGTTCTGCTATCAATGCGAGCAAACCGCAAAGGGCACGGGGTGCACCGTGCGCGGAGTGTGCGGGAAGGACCCGCAGGTGGCCGCACTCCAGGATCTGTTGGTACATGCGGTAAAGGGACTCTCAATGTACGCACACCGCGCGCGGGCTTTGGGCCACAAGGATCCGGAGGTGGATGTATTCACCGCAGAGGCGCTGTTCGCGACGCTCACCAACGTCAATTTCGATGCCGAGGACATGCGCCGCTTTCTGCTCCGCGCCCACGATCTGAGGGAGCGCACCAGGGCGGCCTATGAGAAGGCCTGTCGCGGGGCCGGCAAACAGCCCGAGGAGTTGAGCGGCCCCGCTGCCTGGCAGCCGGCGGACACCTTGGAGGAACTGGTGAAGCAGGGCCAGGAGGTCACCATCCTCAAGCGCAAGCAGCAGTTGGGCGAGGACGTGACCGGATTGCAGGAACTGCTGCTCTACGGGCTCAAGGGGATGGCGGCCTACGCCGACCACGCGCAGATCCTCGGCTTCCGCGATGACGAGGTCTTCGGCTACTTCCACACGGCGCTCGACTACCTCGCGCAGGAACCCAGCGACATTGACGACCTGGTCGCGCAGTGCCTCAGGTGCGGAGAGGTGAACCTCAAGGTGATGGCTCTGTTGGACGCCGCCAACACCGGCACCTATGGAGACCCCGAGCCCACCCAGGTGAGAATCGAGCCGGTGAAGGGAAAGGCGATCCTGGTCTCCGGGCACGACCTGAAGGACCTGGAGGAACTGCTCAAGCAGACCGAGGGCAAGGGGATAAACATCTATACGCACGGCGAGATGCTTCCCGCGCACGGCTACCCCGGCCTGAGGAAGTACTCGCACCTCGTCGGCAACTACGGAGGCGCGTGGCAACTTCAGCGCCGCGAGTTCGATGCCTTCCCGGGCGCGATCCTGATGACCACCAACTGCATCCAGGAGCCGCGCGACAGCTACCGGGACCGAATCTTCACTACCGGCGTGGTCGGCTGGCCGGGTATCCGCCACATCGCCGACCGCAATTTCGCCCCTGTGATCGAAGCCGCCCTCGCGCAGCCGGGATTCCAGGAGGACGGCCCCGACCGGAAGATAACCGTGGGATTCGGACATGCGGCGGTGCTGGGTGTGGCCGACAAAGTGGTGGATCTGGTCAAGCAGGGCAAGATCCGGCACTTCTTCCTGATCGGCGGATGCGACGGCGCCAAGCCCGGGCGCAGTTACTACACCGACCTCGCCAAGGCGGTGCCGGACGACTGCGTGATCCTCACCCTCGCCTGCGGCAAGTACCGGTTCAACAAGTTGGACTTCGGTGCGATTGACGGGATTCCCCGGCTGCTCGATATCGGGCAGTGCAATGACGCTTACTCGGCAATTAGCATCGCGGCCGCGCTGGCCGACGCCTTCGGGACCGATGTCAACGGCCTGCCGCTCTCTCTGGTCATCTCCTGGTTCGAGCAGAAGGCGGTGGTGATTCTCCTCACTTTGCTGCACCTCGGCATCAAGAACATTCGCCTGGGGCCGAGCCTGCCCGCCTTCGTCACCCCGCCGGTGTTGCAGAGCCTGGTGGACAACTTCAGCCTGACGCCGATCACCACCCCAGAGGATGACCTGAAGGCGATGCTCGGATAACACTCGATTCTCCCTTTCCGGAGCGATGGGAGTCCGCCTGCGGCGGACTCCCATCGTTTTTCTGTGGTATAATGATGTCAGTCACTACCGCAACGCCACCATGGAGGCATGTGATGGTGAGGACGCAGATTCAACTGCCAGAACAGGATCTGGCCGAGTTGCGCCGCCTGGCGGCCGAGGAGGGAGTCTCGGTCTCGGAGTTGGTGCGGCGCGGAGTAAAGCACGTCCTGGAGGGCAAGCGTCGCCCCAGTAGAGAAGAACTGTGGGAGCGGGCCATGGAGGTAGTCGGGAAGTACCGCTCCGGCAAGAGCGATGTGGCCCAGCGACACGACGACTATCTGGCCGAGGCATACGAGAAATGACGGTCTTCGCCGACACCTCTGCTCTGTACGCGCTGCTGGACGCGGACAATGTGGCCCATCAACAGGCGGCAGATGCCTGGGTCGAGATTAGGCAGACCGGCCAAGAGATCATCACCACCAACTATGTGCTCGTCGAAACGGCGGCGCTGCTCCAGAGACGCCTGGGGCTCGATGCCACACGCGCGTTCATCGAAGGTATGGCCCCACTCCTCACGGTCCAGTGGATTGACCCAGAGGTTCATTCGCGTGCCGTGGCCACCCTCCTCGCCGCCAACCGGCGTGACCTGAGCCTGGTGGACTGCGTGTCCTTCGAGGTGATGCGCCGCCTGGGCATAAGACACGCTTTCACGCTGGACGAGCACTTCCGAGAGCAAGGGTTCGATTGTGCCCCTTAAGGGAGGGAGGCAAGTGGCAGGGCTGGCGGCATCTCTCGGAGAACCAACTTACCGATATGGCATCCCGTGACGAGAGAAGAGAACGGCAAGGCGGCGTAACTCCCCGCGCCATTCTGATTGCTTTTGCG
>JALGTT010000254.1 GCA_029821235.1 Candidatus Hebobacteria bacterium
AGGGCCTTCAACTCCGGCAGCATCTCCGCCTGTGCAGGGGAGGAAATGGCGATCGCCCGCGTCATGCCGGAGAGCCCGACCAGCCAGGCCGGGGTGTCGTGGACATAGAGATCGAAGAAATCCATCCCCATCCCGGCCAGCGCCTCCATCTCCTCCGGGGTGGGGAGCCGGTCCCCGGCCCCGGGGACGATGCCGGTGGGAAGCCCCAGCGCGAGAATCTCCTCCAGTCGGCCCCGCTCCTCTTGCAGGGAGCCGAACCGCGATCCCGAGGCCTCGTGGTGGAGGTTGATGTGGACCTTCAGCGCGTCCGCCCCGCCCGCGGCCGCGGCCTTCGCCAGAGCCGGGTCATTGGCCGGCAGACTGACGATCAGCCGGGGCGCTTCCGCGAGCAGAGACAGCAATCGGCCGCCCATGGGAGATCAGTAGTCTCCGGTTCGCTTCATGCGCTCGAACTCCAGCCCGACCACCACCCCGGGCACCTCCAGCACCGTGGCCAGCCGGTCCAGGACCCGGGCGAGACTCCTCTCGTGCGTCTCCTCGTCCTGCTCGCCCGCCACCCGCAACTCCTCCTCGGTCTGGATGATCCTGATCAGCACCTCCCGACAGAAGCGGGCTTTCGCCTGGGGCTGCTGCCTCCTGGTCAACTCGTGGTAGCGGCGGTGCATCTGCTGGATGATCTCGTTCCAGGGATCCGAGCCCGCGGCCGCCAGTCCGGCAGCCGGCGGAACCGGTGAGGCCGTGCTTCCGTCGATCACGCGGAAACCGATCCTTCTTCCCGTGACCAACTCCAGCGCATTGAGGATGGAGTTGCGGTTCGAGGCGGTTTCCAGATGGCCGGCGAGATGCCGCTCGCTGCCCGGCATGGTGAGCACCAGCAGGTCCTCGTCCAGGGTGATGGGAATCGCCGCCTGCATCGCCTGATTCAGCGGGCCGAAGCGGTCGGAGCGGATCAACACCACGTCCGTGGCCTCCCGCCACACCTTCTCCGGGGTGGGATGGCGGAGAGGATAGCTCTTCCGCGGCAGAGTGCGGTCATACTGATACCGCCGCTGGGGATCGCTGAGCACCTGATAGGCCTCGTTGATCAGCGAGAACCGCTGGGCCGCCGCGGCGTCCTCGCCCGCCAGGTCGGGGTGGTATTTCCTGGCCAGTTCGTAGTAGGCGGCCTTGATCTCCTCCGCGGTCGCGTCCCGGTCCAGGTCGAGGACATCGTAGTAGGTGAGAGGCCGGTCCTGGCTCCCGGATTCCAGGGGCTGGTCCTGTTGGGTCATCCTGCCGTTCCTTTCCTTCCCTCGTGTTGCTCCGCCTCCCGCGGCATCAGCGCCACCATCAGCTCGATCATGGTGATCAGGTCCAGGCGGTTGTGATGAAAGATTGGCGAAATGAGCCTCGCCTCCTGCCGCCGGACGTATTCGTGATAGCGGTCGGGGATCTCCACACCCGGAATATCGCCGGATCTCCAGCGTCCGCTCAAGTACCGTTCGAGCGTCTGAAGTTTGCAATTCGGCAGCACCGCCCGCCACCGCCGCCGGGAGGGGTGGAGCAGGTCCACATGGGCATATTCCCGGGGGCGGGGGAGCCGGTGATAGGCCATGCGGTCCCGCACGAACGGCCAGTCGAAGGCCTTCCCGTTGAAAGAGACCAGCAGCCGCATCCCCGCCAGCAGGTCCGCCAGCCGGGCCAGCAGAGCCCCCTCCTCCGCGTAGTTGCGGGCGAACAGCTGGGTGAGCAGGAACCCCTCCGGCCGCCACTGCGCCAACCCCATCAGGAACAGGGGCCGGCCGTGGAAGCCGCAGGTCTCCGCGTCTATCAGGGCGGTGGTCTCCGGGTCCGCCTCCGCCAGTGGTGCGAGCAGGCGCCCCAGGTCCTCGGGGGCGAGGGAGCCGGCCGCTCTCAATCCCGCGAGATAGCTCTCCGTGAGCTGCTCCGCGCCGCGGTAGATCCGATCGAGCGGAACCGTGCAGGTGAACAGCGAGCCGAGAGGAGTCTCCTCCACCACGCCCTCCGGGAAATGCGCCCGCAGGTCGGTGGGATCGCCCTCCGGCCGCGCGTCCACTGCGTCGGCCTTCGGTTTCCGGTTCTCCATCGGGATGGCCATCAACGCAGTCTACTCACCCCCGGCCCTGCAGGTCAAGGCGAGAGCCCGGCCGGGCCGCCCTCAGCCGTCGGAGCCGCTCTCACTCAGCAGATGCCGCAGCAGCGCCAGGGCCGCCTCCTTGTCCGGCACCCGGTAGCCCTGCCCCAGGTCGGGGTCCATGTGCTGCCCGGGGCGGGTGGCGGGAAGGCCCACACAGCCGGGACATCCCGTCTGGCACCCACACTCCTGGATGGTGGCCAGGCAGTGGGCCATCAGCTCTCGGAAGAGCTCATAGCCCTTTTCCGCGAATCCCAGCCCCCCGGGATAGCGGTCGTAGAGAAACATCGTGGGGCCCCCGAAGTTGCTGGACTCCACGATCCCGCCCACATCCGTGCGGTCACACATCGCCACCAGGGGGAGCATGTTCACCGCCACATTGCGAATCCCCACCAGCCCCTCCACCGTCCGCAGCCCCCGGGCGCGCAGCGCGCGCTGGGCCGATTCACCGGGCGTGAACGAACACGCTCTGGTCTCCAGGTGCTGCGCGGGCAGGTCCAGCCGCGAATAGCCGATGTTCTCCTGGGTGTAGAACTTGATCTTCTTGAAGGCGGTGGTGCGCCAGCTCACGGTCGCCTCGCCGAAGCGCAGTTCGCCGCCGGCCCAACCGCGGCAGGCCAGCACGCCGCCCGCACGGATGCTCGAATCCAGCACCGCCTGCGTGTAGTAGTCCACGACCGCCTTCTCCACATAGGCGGCCTGCGCCTCCAGGTCCAGCTCGCGCACCAGGTAGGTTTCCGCCTCGTGGAGATAGACGCCGCCTGGATACACCAGTTCGGGCGCGCTGATGGAGTCCACCGCCCCGATCACCTCCTTGCCGCGCCCGATGTCCATGATGGCGAACGTCGCCCGCGAGATGTTCCGCAGGTTCACCTCCGCGGCCGGGAAGTCGGTGCGAGTCCAGTACCAGGCCCGGTCGATCTCCTTCATCTCCCCCTGCTCCTCCAGGGAGCGCGCGATCTCCCGCGCCTCCTCCCCGAACCGCGCCCAGTCCTCCTCCCGCAGGGGCAGCTCGAAGGCCGCGCAGCGGAGGTGGCTGGTGAGCAGATACCGGTTGCCCGGGTCAATCACCGCGTGCTCCGGGGAACGCCCGAACAGGAACTCCGGCCGGCGCATCAGATACTGGTCCAGCGGCTCCTCGTAGGCCACCAGCATCACCAGCGCCTCTTCGGCCCCGCGGCCCGCCCGCCCGGCCTGCTGCCAGGTGGAGGCGATGGTGCCGGGATAACTGACGATGAGGGCCGCGTCCAGGCTCCCGACATCGATGCCCAACTCCAGCGCGTTGGTGCTGGTCACCCCCAGCAGTTCTCCGGAGAAGAGGCGCCGCTCGATCTCCCTTCTCTCCTCGGGCAGGTATCCGGCGCGATAGGCGCGGATGGCGTCCGCCAGTTTCGGGTCCACCTTGCGCAGCGCCTCGCTGGCGTACCGGTGGAGCAGTTCCGCCACCAGCCGCGTCCG
>JALGTT010000255.1 GCA_029821235.1 Candidatus Hebobacteria bacterium
ATGCGATCGTTCAACCCCACCATCTCCCCCTGCCGGCCGAAGATGATGGCGAACGGACCGTTCACCAGCGCGCTCGCATACACCCGGCGCAACTCGGTCTGCAATTCCCTCTCCTCCGGCTCCATCCGCGCGATCTGCTCCCAGAACGGCGCCGCCAGCACCTTGCATGCGGTCTCAACGGGCAGCTCGTGCTTGCGGATGAGCAGATCCAGGAGATAGGCCATCACCTCCGTGTCCGTGCGCATGGTGCACTGGTAGCCGAACATCTCCAGATACCGCTTGTTGATGCCATAGGAGGAAATCTCGCCGTTGTGCACCACCGCCCAGTCCAGCAGGGTGAACGGATGCGCGCCGCCCCACCAGCCGGGCGTGTTGGTGGGGAACCGCCCGTGCGCGATCCAGATGTAGGCCTGGTACTCCTCCAGCCGAAAGAAGGCCCCGATGTCCTCGGCATATCCCACCGCCTTGAATGCCCCCATGTTCTTGCCGCTGGAGAACACGTAGGCGTCATCCACCCCCGCGTTGACCTCCATCACCTTGTCCAGCATGAAGTCCTCGGCGGACTTTCCGCTCTCCTCCAGCACGCTCGACCTGGGGAGCACGAAATAGCGCATCAGCGCCGGAGGGTCGACCACCCCCGGATGGGGCCGCGTGGGAATCCGCTCATCGAGGGCCACGTCGAAACTCTCCGCCAGAATCTTCTCCGTGCGGTCCTGCGCCTCCGAGGTGTAGTACATGAGATGGAGCGCATAGTGATCGGGGTGCTCCGGATAGATGCCGTAGGCGGCGAACCCGCCGCCCAGACCGTTGGAGCGGTCGTGCAGCAGAGCGATGGAGGATATGATGGCGCGGCCGTCCACTCGCTCCCCGGTGAGGCTCATCATCCCGCTCAGCCCGCAGCCGGAGATCATGCGGCTGCCGCGATCGAAATCGCTGGTCGTCATTCCTGGGTCTCCTCGTTCTCTTCCTCGACGCCTTCCCCGAGCAACTCGGTCAGTTCCTCGGTGGGCGCTTTCGCCACCGGCGGCAGCCCCAGCCGCCTCCGCTGGGCCACCGAGGCCTCGATCAGCCGCCCCTTTTCCCGGAAGGCCTTCATCCCCTCCACCACCCCGCTCGGCGCCAGCCCGCGCTCGGCCGCCAGGTGCTTCGCCACCCGCAGGATCTTCATCTGGTCGTACTTGTTGGGGCAGAGTTCGGCGCAGGTGTAACACTCCACACACTTCCAGAGGTCGGCCGATTCCAGCACCTGGTCCACCTCGCCCGCGGCCAGCGCCCTCACCAGTTCATTAGGGTTGTAGGTCGGGTCGGCGCGGGCAACCGGGCAGTCGTCCACACACGCCGCGCACTCCGCGCACGCCGAAAGCAATCGGTAGTCCCAGTGCTCCCGCACCACGTCTATGTTCGCCCGCCGCGCCTCCCATTTCTCCAGGAAGGAGTCCACCTTCACCCGATGGCGGTCCAGCCCCAGCTCGCTCGGCTCCATGCCCAGCGCCAGCGCGAGCAACTCGGGGTAGTACAGAACCGGCAGATTCAGGTCCTCGCCCGCCCGCTGGAGCAGGTTCTGCATGTTGTCGTACTGCATCATGCAGGAGGGGCACACCAGGGTGAGGATATCCGCCTCCGCGGTGATGATGTCCCGCAGTTTGTCGCGGCACATCGCGCGCGCGCTGTCCTCCTCCCCCGCCCGCAGCAGCAGCCCTCCGCAGCAGTCCATCTTGGAGGGATAGACGACGCTGGTCGCCCCCAGCGCCTCCACCAGTTGGTCGAACTTGGTGGGCCAGAACGGGTCGTCGAACAACAGTTCCTGGCTGGGGCGCAGGAGGTGGCACCCATAGTGCACCGCCACCTTCATGCCGGTCATCCGGTAGCGCAGGCGGCTGCGCAGTTCCGCGGGGCCGAAATCCTGGTACAGCACATCGAGGACGTGCACCACATCTGCCGTGCCCCGATAGGTCCGCCCGATCCGCGCCAGTTCCCGGTTCACCTCCTCGTGGAGAGCCGGGTCGGAGCGCAACTCCACCGCCGCGCCCTTCAGGGTGGCAAAGCAACCGGTGCAGGGGGTCACGAAGGTCCGGCCCGCCTCCTCCGCGATGGACAGGTTTCGGGCCGCGGTCAACAGCCACGTGCGGTGGCTCATGTTGCGCACCATCGTTTTCTCGGGGCAGCAGGTGAGGCCCTCCACGTCCACCGCGTCCACGCCGAGTTGATCGAAGGCGAGCCGGGTCGCCTTCTCCATGAAGGGGAGCCGCGCGGGCACGTAGCATCCCCAGAAATAGGCATAAGATGGCATGACGCCCTCCCGGGGGAGACCGAAATGTCGGCCGGCAGGCGGCCTCCTACTGCCGACCGTCTCCGCCGCCTACAGTGTACCCAATCCAGCCACCGCGCGTCAAGAGAAACCCACCAGAAAATCCCCGCCTGTAGGGCGGGGTCCCCGTGCCCCGCCGCATGGGATTACCCGTGTGTCACACCACGTGGCCGGCGGGCATCTCCCCCAGTTCGAAGGGCTTGGGGGCATACGCCCGCCGGCCGTTCTGCCTGCCTGTGGTGCAGGGCTGTCCGCCGGCCGTTTGGCGGATTCCCCCGACCTGCGACCGTGCTGTTTGGCGGGGTTACCAAACCCCGCCAAACCACGTGCCTTGGCCTGACCACCCCATGCACAAGCTCCACCTGCGGGGCTGGCAAAGGTATGCCCACCCTACAGAACAAGGGCCTCTGGCTTACGCCCGGCCCGCAGGGCCGGCTGTAGGGCTGGCATTCCTATGCCAGCCTAGGAAATGTCAACGGCACGCGGTGTGCTCCGTGATGCGGAAGACGAGCATAGGCGGGCTTGGGAAAGCCCGCCCTACAGCAACCTTCCACGCCGCGACATCCCC
>JALGTT010000256.1 GCA_029821235.1 Candidatus Hebobacteria bacterium
TGCTGCTGGCCGAGTCGGAGGAGGGATACCGGAACCTCCTGGGCCTGGTCACCGACAGCAACCTGGAGGGGTTCTACTACAAGCCGCGCGTGGACCGGGAACTGCTGAGCAAGTACTCCGGCGGACTCATCGCAATGAGCGCCTGCCTCTCGGGCGAGATTCCCGCGCTCCTGCTCCAGGACCGGGAGGAGGAGGCGCGCCGGCTGGCGGGGGAGTACGCGGACCTCTTCGGCAGGGACAAGTTCTTCATCGAGCTGATGGACAACGGCCTGCGGGAGCAGGACCGGGCGAATCGGGCGCTGGTGGAACTGGCGAAGGGGTTGGGGCTGGGGTTGACCGCCACCAATGATGTGCACTACTGCCGCCGGGAGGACGCGCGCGCCCACGACGTTCTGCTCTGCATCCAGACCAACTCCACCATTGACGACCCCAACCGGATGAAGTTCGAGACCGACCAGTTCTACCTCAAGTCCCCCGAGGAGATGGCGGAGGCTTTCAGCGAGTTACCCCAGGCGCTGGCCAACACGGTGGAGATCGCGGAGCGCTGCCGGGTCGAATTCGAGTTTGGGAAGACCCTGCTGCCGGACTTCCCCGTGCCCGCGGGACATACGCCGGACTCCTATCTCCGAGAACTGTGCCTGGAGAGAATGCCCAGTCGGTATCCGGGCGGCCCCGCCGCGGTGATGGAGAGGCTGGACTACGAGTTGGGGATCATCGCCTCCAAGCAGTTGTCGACCTATGTGTTGATCGTGTGGGACCTGATGCGGTTCGCCCACGAGCAGGGGATTCTGGTGGGGCCGGGGCGGGGGTCGGCGCCGGGCAGCGTGGTGTTGTACGTGCTCGGGGTGACCGAGGTGGATCCCATCCGGTTCGGGATCCCCTTCGAGCGGTTCATCAACCCGGAGCGCCTCTCCATGCCGGACGTGGACCTGGACTTCGAGGACGAGCGGAGAGACGAGGTCATCCGGTACATCGTGGACAAGTACGGCGCCGAGCACGTCGCTCAGATCATCACCTTCGGGAGCCTGGGGCCGCGGCTGGCGGTGAGGGATGCCGCGCGGGCGATGAACATCCCCATCCCGGAGGCCGACCGCATCGCCAAGCAGATTGACGCCACCCGCTCCATCAAGGACTCCGTGGAGGCCAACCCGGACCTGGCGCGGGCGTACGAAGAGAGCGCGACGACGAAGAACCTGCTCGATACCGCGATGGCGATCGAGGGACTGGCGAGGCACGCCTCCACCCATGCCGCGGGGGTGGTCATCTCCCGGGAACCCCTCAGGCGGGTGGTGCCGCTCCAGAGGTCCACCGAGGGAGAGGGAGTTACCACCCAGTTCGACATGAACTCGGTGACCGAGGTGGGCCTGCTCAAGATGGACGTGCTCGGGCTGCGCACCCTCTCCGTGTTCAGGCACGCCCTCGAACAGATCGCGGCGAGCCGCGGGGAGAAGGTGGACCTCAGCCGGATCCCCTTCGATGACCCGGAGACGTTCGCGCTGCTCTCCCGCGGGGAGACCGCAGGGGTGTTCCAACTCGAGAGCTCCGGCATGACCCAGGTGGTGATGGACCTCAAGCCGGACCAGTTGGATGATATCATCGCGCTGGTGGCGCTCTACCGGCCGGGGCCGATGGCGCAGATCCCCAACTACATCGCAGGCAAGCACGGCACCCGCGAGATCACCTACCTCCACCCGGACCTGGAGCCGATTCTCAAGGAAACCTATGGAGTGATCGTCTATCAGGAGCAGGTGATGGAGATCGCCCGCCAGTTGGCCGGGTTCTCCATGTCGGCCGCGGAGAAATTGCTCTACGCGATGCGCAAGAAGCGGGTGAAGGAGATGGCCACCCTGCGGGACGAGTTCCTGAAGGGCGCCTCCGAGCGGGGAGTCGCGACCAGGACCGCCGAGACCATCTTCTCGCAGATGGCGGATTTCGCGGGCTATGGGTTCAACAAGGCGCACTCCGCCAGTTACGCCATCAACGCCTACCAGACGGCATATCTGAAGGCACACTACCCCGCGGAGTTCATGGCCGCCCAACTCACCAGCATCATGGGCGACAAGGACAAAGTGGCCGCCTATGTGCAGGAGTGCCGCCGCATGGGGGTCGAGGTGCTGCCGCCGGATATCAACGCCAGCCAGGCCGCCTTCAGTGTGGAGAACGGCAAGATCCGCTTCGGCCTGTCCGCCATCAAGCACGTCAGCCAGACGGCGGTGGCGGCGATTGTCGCCGAGCGGAACAGCAATGGGCCGTTCCGCAGCATCTACGAACTGTGCAGCCGGGTGGAGCCGGGAAGGCTGAACAAGACCGCGCTGGAGAGCCTGGCGAAGGCCGGCGCGCTCGACCACCTGGAGGGCGGCCGCGCCCAGCAGATCGCCGCCGCCACCAGGGACGCGCTGGAGTGGGGCGCGCGGGTGTGGAGAGACCAGGAGGCCGGCCAGGGTTCGCTGTTTGGGGTCGCCGACGCGGCCGCGGAAACGCCCCTCGCGCCGCCCCTGCCGGAGGTCCCGGATCTGCCTACCCCGGAGGTGCTCCGCCTGGAGAAGGAATACCTGGGCGCCTACCTGTCCGGCCATCCCCTGGACGCGGTGGCCAGGAAGCTGCGGCAGGCCACCAGCGCCGACATCATCGAGGTGGTGGAGGGGAAGAAGGAGGGCGAGGTGGTGGTGGGCGGGATCATCACCACATACCGCAAGATCGTCACCCGCACGAGTTCCCGCATGATGGCCTTCTTCACCCTGGAGGACTTGACCGGTTCCATCGAAGTGGTGCTGCCGCCGGATCCCTACGAGAGGTGCGGCGCCCTCCTGACCGACCAGGCGATCGTGGTGGTGCGGGGGCGGGGGGAGGCCGATGAACGCGGCCGCGAGCGGCGCCCGCAGGGGGAACGGGGCGGCCGCCCGCCCGCGAAACCGCACGCCGCAGGCCGCGCCGGTGCCGCCCAAGCAGGAGACCCGGCAGGCCAATGGCGGGCGGGTGCACATCCGTCTCCCCGCGGAGGCCGGCACCGAGACCATGGACCAACTCAAGCAGGTGATCACCCAGTTCCACGGGGACACAGAGGTGTTGCTGCACATCCAGATCGGCGAAGAGGAGAAGCGGGTGCGTCTGGGGCGGAGTTACCTCGTCGCCCGCGACCAGAGATTCGCGGAAGCGGTGAAGGGATTGCTGGGAGAGGGGGCCGTATGGATGGATGCGGGTAATAGACCACACGGGCAAGACGCCGCGCCGGATGGCGGAGGAACTCCGCGCGCCGACCTCCCTGGAGACCGCTCGCCAGGAAGGGGTGGTGGCCGGGATAGTGGCCGCGGTGCGGGCGCGCGGCGACCGGGCGCTGGTCGAACAGACGCGGCGCCTCGACTGGCCGGAGGCGGCCGCGGGCAAACTGAGGGTGCCGGCCAGAGAGATTGCCGCCGCGCACCGGAAGGCGGACAGGAAGGCGGACAAGTCTTTTCTGTCCGCAGTGCGCAAGGCGGCCGAGCGTGTCCGCTCCTTCCACGAGAAGCAGTTGCCGCGGGATTGGTTCGATCTCGGGGTGCCAGGGGCGGTGCTGGGCCAGAAGTTCACCCCCATCGAGCGGGTGGGGATTCACGTGCCCGGGAAGAGCGCGCCCCTGCCCTCCTCCCTGATCATGAGCGTGGTGCCCGCGCAGGTCGCGGGAGTGCCGGAGATAGTGGTGGTGACGCCTCCGGGCCGCGATGGGAGCATCCATCCGGCGATACTCGCCGCCGCGCACGAACTGGGCGTCAAGCGGCTCTACCGGGTGGGCGGCGCGCAGGCGATCGCCGCGCTCGCCTTCGGCACCAGGACTATCCCCAGGGTGGACAAGATCGTCGGCGCCGGAAACATCTATGTCACCCTCGCCAAGAAGATGCTCTACGGCGAGGTGGGGATCGATGGATTGTACGGGCCATCGGAGGTGGTCATCCTGGCCGACGAGACGGCCGATCCGCGGCTGGTGGCGGCCGACCTGCTGGCCCAGGCCGAGCACAACGCGGATTCGCCGGTGTTCCTGGTGACGACCGACCGCTCGCTGGTGAAGAAGGTGGAGGCGGAGATCGCAAGGCAAATCAAGCGGCTCGCCAGGGCGAACGCGGCCGGGGAATCCCTGGAGACCTATGGCGGCGTGGCGGTGACCAGGGACCTGGAGCAGGCGGTGGCGGTGGTGAACGAACTGGCCGCCGAGCACGTGCAGGTGATGACCCGCGAGCCGCTGTCCCTGCTCTCGAGTATCAGGAACGCGGGGGCGATCTTCCTCGGGGAGACATCGCCGGTGCCGCTGGGGGACTATGTGATCGGGCCTTCGCACCTGCTGCCCACCGGACGCACCGCGCGGTTCTCCTCCGGATTGGGCGTCATGGACTTCATGAAGCGCTCCAGCGTGGTCTACACCTCGGAGCAGGCGGTGCGCGAGCACGCGGAGGTGGCGAAGTCGCTGGCCGCGCTGGAGGGGCTGGATGCCCATGTGCGGGCCGTGGAGGAGAGGTTGAAGGGAGCGAAGACGCGCTCCGCGCGACGCAAGCGAAAGAAGTAGTCACGAGCACGGACCCACGGGGAGTTGCCAATGGCGAAGAGAACAGCGACGGTGGAGCGGAAGACCAAGGAGACGCAGATCACGCTGACGATCGCGCTCGACGGATCGGGCACGGCCCGCGTGCGGACGGGGATCGGGTTTCTCGACCACATGCTGGACCTGCTCGCCCGGCACGGTGGCTTCGACCTGCGGGTGCGGGCCAAGGGCGACCTCCACGTGGACGACCACCACCTGGTGGAGGATGTGGGCATCGTGCTCGGGCAGGCGCTGAAGAAGGCGCTCGGCAAGAAGGAGGGCATCGCGCGCTATGGCTGGGCGCTGGTGCCGATGGACGAGGCGCTGGCGATCTGCGCGCTCGACCTGGGCGGCCGGCCCTATCTCGCCTACGAACTCGCGCCCCGCGCGAAGCGGATAAAGGCCTTCGACACCGAACTGGTGGAGGAATTCTTCCGCGCGGTCGTGAACGCGGCGGGCATGAATCTGCACCTGCGGCAGGCGGCCGGGCGCAACTCACACCACATCATCGAGGCGGGCTTCAAGGCCTTCGCCCGCGCCCTCGGGCAGGCGGTGGAGAGATCGGGAAGGGTGAAGGGCGTTCCCTCCACAAAGGGG
>JALGTT010000257.1 GCA_029821235.1 Candidatus Hebobacteria bacterium
ATTTCTCGAGGGCGCGGTCCGCGTGTACGAGTTCCTGTCTTCGTGTCACCCGCACGCGTTCTCGTGGACCACGAGCGGGAAGTCGGGATGGGGCTCCGCGATCCTGTATCGCCTCACTGGTGATGCAAAGTACAAGCAGGCGGCACTCACGGAGATGGAGTTCATCCTCAGTCTCCAGCAGCCGGAGGGAGCGATGCTCTTTCCGGGCACAGATAGTATCGAGGCACAGGCGACGCGCACCACCTATGACCTGACCGGCGAGTATACCGCGTGGCTGACGGACACGGCCGCGGAACTCATTTCGCGGGGGTAGACAGATGTGGGCGGCACCAAGACGGCCGCCGCAATCGTGAACGAGCGCGGGGTGGTGCTCGGGCAAGGGATAGGCACCTCCGGCAACATCAACTTCGTCACCCGCGAACAGGCGGAGCAGTCGTTCAGGGATGCCATCGGCGCCGCGCGGGACATGGCGGGACTCGACACCCTGAAGACGGAGATCAACATCATCGGGATCGAGCCGGAGCCCGATGTGCTCCACCCCGTCATCACCGAACTCACCGGCTGCGACAGGATACTGCACAAGAAGGAGGGGGAGTGTTCGCTGGTCGGAGGCCTGGTGTCGCCGGTGGGCATCTCGCTCATCGCGGGGACCGGATCGGTGGGGTGGGGGAGGAACGCCGCAGGCCGGACACACATGACGGGGTGCTGGGGGATCATCGGGGACGAGGGCTCAGCCTACGACATGGCGCGCCAGGGGGTGAACGCGGCCTTCTGGGCGGAAGACGGGCGCGGGCCTCAGACCAAACTGCTGGACAATCTGTGCGCGCATTTCGGCGTAAAGGTGATGCGCGACGCGGTGACCACCATCTACCAGAACCCCGATGTGAGGAAGAACTTCGCCGCGCTGAGCCGGCTGGTGATGAGGACCGCGGACGAGGGCGATCCGGTGGCGAAGGACATCATTCAGAACTGCGCGGAACAGTTGGCCCTGCTGGTCACGACCGCGGCCCGAGTGCTGGAGATGGACGGGGAGCCCTATCGGGTGGCGGCCACCGGCGGGCTGGTGAGCAGAGGCGGGCCGTTCTTCGAGATGGTCCGGCGGGAGATCAAGGGGACCCACCCGCAGGCGGAACTGGAGCGGCCGAAGTTCGAGCCCGTCATCGGCGCCGCGCTGATCGGCCTGCAGGAGCTGGGCATCGCATGGGACGACGAGGTGGTGAAGAACCTGGAGGAATCCGTGCCGAGGACCGCGCCGAGGTGATCAGTACCGGTCCAGCGCTGCCAGCATCGGTCCCTGCTCCGGGAACAGTACCTCGACCAGCGTCCGCGCGTCTCCGCTGAGCCGTATACCCCCGCCCGCGACTACCTCCTGCGGGCGCTCGGTGCCCAGCAGTAGTTGCGCGATGTGCCGGCCGCCGCGGATGGTGTGGCGGGTGCGCTGCGGCTCGGCCACTTTGACTCGCTCGGACTTGATATCAAGCCCGACGCGCTCGCGGTCATCGGCCACCAGGAGGTTTCCGGTCCATCCGGCGATGGGGGAATTGCGCAGCCGATGGGAGAGTTCAACCTCCATCGCCGCGAGCGTACTCCTCAGATTCAGCACCTGTATCATCGCGCCCCCGCTCCACCGGTACCGGGTTTCCGCGCGGCATGAGCCCTGGCGCAGCAGCCGTGCCAGATCGCTGAAGTATGGGAGAGTGCGGAAGTGCACGGTGTCGCAGGCGTGTCTGCGGGCGATAGCGGAGAGGACGCGCAGCGCCTGCTCCGCGTCACCACAGTACTCGTGGCACTGCAATTGGTGGCCGCGCCTGGCCACCATCACATAACCCGCCAATTCGCCGTTGGCATCCCGCCACAGATATCCGTCCTGCGGCTTGACCCAGAACGGATAGCCCTTGCGATAGGTGGGGCGGACGGCGGTGCCGGTGGTGGTGGCATGAAAGCGGTTGTAGAGTCGTTCGATGTCGGCACGCGGCCGTGGTGCGAATCGCCGCGCACGAAGCGCGGGGCGCTCCTGGGGCAGGTCGGCCGTCTTGACATAGAAATCCGTCTCCGCCCAGGCGCGGACGTATCCAAACCGGTGGTAGAAGTTGCCGATGCCGAAGAGGATCGTGAGATGATAGCCCGCCTCGCGCATGGCCGCGAGCGCGGCCGCGGCCGTGGCCGCCATGTACCCGCGCTTGCGGAACTCGCCGTCGGTGGCAACGCCGCCAACCCCTCCGACCCGCACCCGCGCCCGTCCGATCCGCATCTGGTAGCCGAAAACGCCGAAATGGGTGACGATCCGATCTCCGATCATGCCGATGCGAGTGGTGTTCCAATCGTAGTGAGAACCGTGGAGATAGACCGTGCGGTAGTCCCGAAGAATATCGTAGTAGCCCATCCCGGCGAACACCTCGGCGCACAAGCGAGCGAGGCGTTCCCCGTGCTCCCTGGGATCGGGCGCGATGATACGAAGCTCCGTGTTGCTCAATTCGAACTCCTGTCAGTGCAGTTGCAAAGCGCCCGCGAATCTTCTTCCCCACTCCACAGTTTCCTTCCCGGAGATGCCGGCCAATGCGGCCGCTGTGGGAAGGACCCCATGTCGCCCGCCTGAGCGAGGGGAACCGTTGCGCGTATCTCGGAAGTTGTGCTAAGATTTACCAGCGGCGCTCCGCGGTAGCTCAATCGGTCTGCCTGCGGCAGACTAATCCACCTGCGGCGGATTAGCCCGCGGCAACGGGAGGTCGGAGATGTGCTGGAGGCACATTCGAGTCATCCCCGCGGAGCCAACTCGTTGATTACGCCGATGCCCTACTGGGTCTATGTGTTGCGAAGCAATGCGGCCAAGCGCCGTTACATTGGGCAGACCGAGGATCTGGATCGCCGTCTGGCGCGCCACAACGACGGAAAGGTGTTCTCCACCGCCCCCTATCGCCCGTGGACGCTCCTCCACGCAGAGCAGTTCTCAACCCGCTCGCAGGCGATGCAGCGGGAGCGGTTCCTGAAATCCGGCCAAGGGCGAGAATGGCTGGATGCTCTGGAGGAGGGTC
>JALGTT010000258.1 GCA_029821235.1 Candidatus Hebobacteria bacterium
TGAAGCTGTCCAGCGCACCCTGGTCTACAGCCTCCGCCGCTAGGCGCGGCTGTCCAAAACTCCTTTCGCCAACAAAACTATTCATGGCTTTGCAACAGAGCAAAATGACTTCTAAGCTTCCGGCCGAAGACGGACAGGACGCGGGAGGAAATGGCACGGCACAGATGAAGGACCGTGACCGTAACGCGCCATGCCCCTGCGGGAGCGGACGCAAGTACAAGCATTGTTGCGGTCGGAGGTAACGGCGGGACTTGCTGCGGGTATGTGGAGCCATGCGCTCCCGGTAGAACCGCACCAGGTGGCGGGCGTAGGCACGCCCGCCCTACAAGTCAATCTACCCCTTCAACCCACTCAAGGCTATACCACGCACGAAGTATCTCTGACCAATCAGGAAGACGATGAGCACGGGGATCATCACGATCACGGAGGCGGCCATCAGCAGGTGGTACTCGGTGGTGTAGGCGTCCTGGAAGTGGGCGAGGCCGATGGGGAGGGTCTTCAGCGGCAGGCTGTCCACCACCATCAAGGGCCAGAGGAACTCGTTCCAGGAGTGGAGGAAGACGAAGGTGGTGAGGGTGGCGAGCGCGGGCTTGGAGAGGGGCAGGACGATGTGGCGGTAGACCTGGAAGGGGGAGGCGCCGTCAATCACCGCCGCGTCCTCCAGCTCCCGGGGGATGGTCATGAAGAACTGCCGCAGCAGGAACGTGCCGTAGGCCGAGAACATGGCGGGCACGATCAGCGCGG
Organism: Candidatus Hebobacteria bacterium; assembly: GCA_029821235.1. Taxonomy (GTDB): domain Bacteria; phylum Armatimonadota; class Hebobacteria; order Hebobacterales; family Hebobacteraceae; genus S016-27. Next base: position 745 of record JALGTT010000258.1, read on the forward strand.
TGTACGTGTTGGTCATGTGCAGCACGCTCAACACCAGGTAGACGGGCAGCATGATGACGATGGCGGGGACCATCAGGGTCGCCAGGTAGCCGACGAAGATGACGTCCCGGCCGGGGAAGCGCAGGCGGGAGAAGGCGAAGGCGGCGAGGGAGGAGGTGAACACCGTCCCCAGGGTCACGCACACGCTCACGATGATGGAGTTGAGGTAGAAGACGAGGAAGGCGCTGGCACCGTTCAGCAGCCCGAAGAAGGCGTCCTTCACCCGCATCCCCTCCGCCCGCCAGGCCTTCACATAGTTCTCCCAGTGGAGCCGCACCTGGCGCAGAAACACGAGGTTCGACTCGTCCACCTGCAACCTCTCGCCTGCGCGCGCCTCCGGCGAGAGGACCTGCACCTCCACTCCGCCGGGCGCGTAGCCGACCACCGCCACCCGGGTTCCGGGGGCGTCTTCGAGGCGGGCCACCCGGCAGGGACGGCCCTCGATCTCCACCGTCACCGGCTCGCTCGGCAGCCAGCGGGGTTTCGCCTCGGCGGCATAGCCGGGGGCCTTCAGCGAGGTAGACACCATCCACGCAAGAGGGAGCAGCATGGTGAAGCCCACCGCGCTCAGCAGGAGGTAGCAGACGACGGGCCACAGGAGCCGGCCTCTGCGCGGTCTCGATTTCGCGGTGGTCGCTCTCATCCGTAGTGCACCAGCCGCTGGCCGTAGCGCCAGTTGATGAGGGTGAACCCGAAGACGAGCACGAACAGCACGCAGGCGATCGCCGCCGCGTAGCCGAGTTGATGCCAGGAGATGGCGTTGTTGTAGATGTACAGCATGAGCGTCGTCGTCGCCCCGGCCGGGCCGCCCCCGGTCATCAGGTAGGCGGCCGTGAAGAGGAAACTCCCCTGGAAGCCGGCGATGATGCTCATGGTCACCACGAAGAAGGTGGTCGGGGAGAGCAGGGGCCAGGTGATGTGCCGGAACCGGGCCCAGGTCCCCGCGCCGTCCAGGGCGGCCGCCTCGTAGAACTCCTCCGGTATCCCCTGGAGGCCGGCGAGGTAGAGCACGCAGTTGTATCCACCCACCCCCACCCACACCGCCATGATGATGAAGGCGGGCTTGGCCCAGGCGGGATCGCCCAGCCAGTGAGGAGGGGAGGAGACCCCGAGGCTCATCAACAGGTTGTTCAGCAGGCCCACCTCGTTCGGCTGCTGGTGGAACACCCACTTCCACACGATGCACACCGCCACCGCGGAGGAGACGGTGGGCAGGAAGTAGATGGTGCGAAAGAGAGTCATCCCCCGCAGGCGTTGATTCAGGAGAATGGCGAGAAACAGCGAGCCCGCGATGGAGACGGGGATGCCGAGCATGAGGAACAGGGTGTTGCCCAGGTAGCGCCAGAACTCCGGGTCGTTGGCCACCAACACTCCCGCTTCACGGTGCCATCCGAGGAGTTTGGCGTAGTTCTGGAGCCCGACGAACGGCATTCGCTCCCGGAGGTCGGCAAGGTGTTGGATGGGCGCCAGTTGGTAATCGGTGAAGGAGAGAGCGAAGCAGGCCAGCACCGGCAGCAGCGTGAAGGCCAGGAAGCCGAGCAGATTCGGCAGCAGGAAGGGGAGTGCCTGGAGGAAGGGGCGGCGCCGGGCGCGGGTCTTGCGGTTTTCTGCGGGCAGGGCTGTCATCGGTCAGTCGCTCTTGGCGGCTCCGGGGTGTCCTATCCTGGTCTCGTTGCTTGCGCGCTTGTGTTCGGCGGAGAGCGGGAGGCTCCCTGCCTTCGGGGGGGTGGAGACCACCGGAGACCTGCTGGCGCGCTCCTTTGCGGGGGACCGCGAGGCGGCCTTCAAACTGGCCTTCGCCTGGGGGGACGAGATTCCCGTCGGGATTCTCTATCTCAGCAGACGACCGGCCTTCGAGCACCAGCAGCCGGCGCTGAGGAGAGGGAGCCTGGTGGCGCAGTTCGCGGGGACCTAGACGCGGGCCTTCTGTCTGCTTTCTGCAAGCGCCGCGCCCACCGCCTCCACGAGTTCCCGCGCCGCCACCGGCTTGGACAGGAACTTGCTGAAGGTGAGACCGCGCTCCTCGATCTCGGATTTGAAGGCGGGCTCGCCGGTGAGGACGATGACGGGGGTGGA
>JALGTT010000259.1 GCA_029821235.1 Candidatus Hebobacteria bacterium
AGAATTGAGAAAGGAAGCCGGCTCCCGCTTCGATCCCCGCGTCGTCGCCGCCCTCCAAGCCCTCTGGGAACGCGGCGAACTCCACGTCGGCCTCGCCTCTCAGGAGGTGGGGGATTTCGTCGGAAAGACCGCGAGCGCATTGGGGGTGGGTGGGTCATGATTCCCGACCGCTCCTCCAAGCTAATCCTGTGGGTGTATGTCTGGGGAGTGATCGCCATCGCCCTGCTGTGTTTCATCGGGGCTGTCGGTCATCTTTGCGTCGCTCGCCCGGCATTGTGGGCACTGGTGCTGTTCGCAGTGCTGGCCGCCCTGCTCGAGCTGATGGTGGTGCCGCTGGCCGAGGGCGGAGGCGTCTCGGCCAGCTTCGCGGCGTACTTCGCCGGCTTGTTGGTGTTCGGTCCGAGTGTCATCGTCAGCGTCGCGGCCCCGGTCGCTTTGCTGACCGAGTGGCTGCCCACACGAAGAAAGCTCCTGCGCGCCGCGTTCAATGCCTCCCATACCATATTGTCACTCACGGGTGCTGGATGGGTGTATCAGACGCTGGGCGGAACGGTGGGACGGGTGGCAGTTCCTGGAGATCTGCTCGCGGTATTTGGGGCTGCGCTCTCTCTGTGGGCGATGGAGACGGGGTGGGTGGCGGTGGCTGCCTCTCTGGAGCGGAGAAGGAGGGTGGGAAGGTGGCTCCGCGCGTCCTTCGTCCCCATGCTCACGCTGGATGCGGCGCTGGCGAGTGTGGGCCTGCTGCTGGCGCTCCTGTATCAGAACCGCTCCGACCTGGTTGCGCAACAGGGATGGCAGGGACCGGCGCTGCTGGCGCTGATTGCACTCATCCCCAGCGGATTGCTCTTCTATTCATACCGCTTGCAGGGCCACGTGCGGCGGGTTTACGAACAGAGCCTGCGCACGCTCGCCTCCCTGTTGGAGCGAAAGGTGGAGGGGCGGAATGCAGGACACGGAGTGCAGGTGGCGGCACTCGCGGCGGCCATCGCGCAGGCGATGGACCTGTCCCCGCGGGAGGTGGAGCAGATCCGATACGCGGGGTTCCTGCACGACATCGGGAAGGTGGCGGTGCCCTCGAGCGTGCTGGCCAGGGAGCGGGAGCAGGGAAGCTGGGAGGCACAGCCATTGCGTCTCCACCCCGAGATAGGAGAGCAGGTCCTGAAGCCCATTCACTTCCTGGGGCCGGCGGCGGAGATCGTCCGCTCCCACCACGAGCGGTGGGACGGTCTGGGCTATCCCGATGGACTTCGCCACAATGAAATCCCTCTCGGAGCGCGCATTCTCGCCATCGCGAACGCCTATGTGGGAATGACGACCGTCCTCTCGCCCGAGGAGGCGCTTGGGCGCATCCGCCAGGCGGCGGGGGCCCGCTTCGATCCCCATCTGGTGGAAGTTCTCGCTGTCCTCTTGCGGGAATCCGGAGAACTGGCAACGGCCGAGCAGCCGGACTGGCAGCTTGCCCTCAGCAGATTTCCGCACTGGATGCTCTGAGCGCGGGGGGCACGCCGATGTGGCTGGCTTAGGAAAGCCAGCCCTACAGGCCTGACCGCACTACGGGCACGGTCGGCGGCAGGTCGTCTTTTCCCGGCCACCGAAGCAAAGCGAAAACGCGGGCGATCCAGCCCGGCGGCGGAGGACGGCCTTGGTTCCTCGGGTACTGGTGGTAGGCAGCATCAACATGGACCTCATCGTGCAGTGCCCCCGCGCCCCGCGCGCGGGGCAGACCTTGCACGGCACCGCGTTCACCACCGCAGGAGGGGGAAAGGGGGCAAATCAAGCCATCGCCTGCGCGCGCCTGGGCGCGCGAACCCGCATGGTGGGCCGGGTGGGAAATGACGCGTTCGGCGCCGAGCTGCGGGAGAACCTGGCCGCCGCAGGGGTGGACACCACGGCGATATCCGCGGACCCGGAGGCCGCCACCGGCGTGGCGTTGATCGTCGTGGAGGAGACCGGCGAGAACCGCATCGTGGTGGTGTCGGGGGCCAACGGCCGGGTGGACGAGCAGGAGGTGGCGCGGGCGGAGGCGCTGCTGGGGGAGGCCGACGTGGTGGTGATGGCCCTGGAGGTGCCGCTCTCGGTGGTGAAAGCGGTCGCCATGCTCGCCAGGGAGCGTGGTGTGCGATGCCTGCTGGACGCGGGCGCGGCGACCACCGAGGTGGTGGACCTGGGCCTGCCGGCTCTGGTTAGCATTCTCTCGCCGAACGAATCCGAGGCCGAAGCGCTCACCGGCATTCGGGTGGACGACCTGGAGGGGGCGCGGCGGGCGGCCCGCCGCCTGCGGGAGATGGGCGCGAAAGAGGTGGTGCTGAAACTCGGCGCGCAGGGGTCCTACTGGCTCGGCGACGAGGGGGAGGCGCACGTCCCCGCCTTTCCCATCACCCCCGTGGACACCACCGCGGCGGGTGACGCGTTCACTGGATGTCTCGCTGTGGAACTGGCGCGGGGACGGCCCCTGCCGGAGGCGATGGAACGGGCGAACGCGGCCGGGGCGCTGGCCTGCCTGAGGCTGGGCGCGCAGCCCTCCCTGCCCGGCGGGGCCGAAGTGGAGGCATTCTTAGCCGAGGCGGAAAAGGGCTGAGGGAGCCGGACCGACTCGCTCCCCCAGCCGCAGTGACTACAGTATCGGCAGGTAGCGCTCCACCTCGTACTCGGTGACCTGTGCGCGGTATTCCTGCCACTCGATCTTCTTGTTGGCGATGAACTTCTCGAACATGTGGTCCCCCAGCGCCTTGCGCAGCAAAGCGCTCTCCTCCGCGGCCTCGACCGCCTCCCAGAGATCGCCGGGAAGCTCGGCGATGCCGAGTTCGGCCCGCTCCTCCGGGCTCATCTCGTA
>JALGTT010000260.1 GCA_029821235.1 Candidatus Hebobacteria bacterium
GGAACTCGGCGCCTCCCAGGCGCCGAGCACTCCCTGCGTATTCTGTGCGGTGAGGGCGGTGATGGCGCACGCCCCGAAGGCCCCCAGGGCGGCGAACACTTTGAGGTCCATCTCCACCCCGGCGCCGCCGCCGGAGTCGGAACCCGCGATGGTGAGCGTAACAGGCGGGTTCGCTTTCATCTTCCCCTGCCCCCGCGGCTTCCCGGGGAGCCCAGCAGCTTGGGCAGATCGGCGATGCTGGGGAGGATGAAGTCGGGTTGCATTTCCTCGGGCGCGGCCCTCGCCTCCTCTTCGCTGCTGATCCCGGTGAGCACCAGACAGGTCCGCAGGCCGGCCCGCGTTCCCGCCAGGATATCGGTCTCCAGCCGGTCCCCCACCATCAGGGCCTCCTCGGGGCGGACGCCCGCCAGGCGCGCCACCGCCTCCCCCGCCCGGGCGGAGGGCTTGCCGATGAGGATGGGCTCCCGCTCGCAGGCGGTGGCCACCGCGGCCACGATGCTGCCCCCGCCCGGGATGACGTTGCCCTCCACCGGATAGGTGGCGTCCCGATTGGTGGCGATCAACTCGGCGCCGGCCAGCACCGCCTGCTGGGCCTCGTGGAGCTTGCGGTAGGTGAATCGCCGGTCCATCCCCACCACCACATAGTGGATGGGCCGCTTTCCCCGCCTTCTCACCACCCGCACCCCCACCCGCCTCAGCTCCTCGCCGATCCCCCCCTCCCCTATCACCAGGGCGGTCGCCGGCAGCAGACCATTGTCCTGGAAATAGCGAGCGGTGAGGGAGGCGGAGGTGACGATGTGGTCCGGGTTGGCCTCGATGCCGAACCCGGCCAGCATCTCGGCGTAGTACTCGCGGGTCTGCGTGGAGTTGTTGGTGAGGTAGTAGGGGCCGTATCCGTTGCGGGCCAGCCAGTCCGCGGTCTCCTTCGCCCCGGGGATAGGCGTGCGTCCTCGATAGATCACTCCGTCGAGGTCCAGGATGACCGCCCTGATCTGCGCGCCGCCACCTCTCATCGTGCTTGCCAGTGCTGGGGGGAGAGGATGCCGGCCCCCGGAGGCCGTCCCGCGGCGCGGCCGCGCCGCAGTAGCTAGAGACCGCCCGCCCGGAGACCAACAGTACGTTCGTCCGCCTCTCGCGTCCAAGGCATGTTAGCACCCCGCGGAGAGCGCTGTCAAATCACCCGACGCGGAGCGGGCCCGGCCGTGAAGGCCGGGCCCGCTCGATGCCCCCCTCGCCCAGTCGTCCGAGGCTACTTGAGAGTCAGTTTCACTCGGGTCACGTCTATGTAGGTGTTGTAGTTGGTGCTGCCCGACGGGCAGGCGCAGTAGTCAACCATCATCTCGCCCGATGAGCTGAGGTAGCTGGAGACATCCGTGGTCTCCCACGAGAAGTCGGTGTCAGTGGTCGGCCAGCCGGGCTCTCGCTGCTTCAGATCATCCCAGGTGCCGGTCGCGTAGTTCCAGATCAGCAATCCGTAGTCCGGGGTGTCGGAGCGGCTGCCCCGCCATTGGAGCTCGACCGTGATCTTGCTTACGTCCGCCGGTACGAAGCTCGTGGTCCAGTAGTACCTCACCTCGGTCTGCTGAGTGCCGGTGTCGCACTCGAAGACCATGTAGGAGTCGTCATCGCTCTGCACATCCGCCAGACTGCCGGACAGCAGCGTCGCGTTCGTCCATGTGGTCCACGAGTCGGGATAGACATAGGTCTCGGGGACGGTCACGCTGATGTAATCCGGCTTCGTCTCGGTGTCCGAGCCGGCGGAGTTGGTCGCCGTCAGGGCCACCGTGTAGTCGCCGGCCGCGGTGTAGTCATGGCTGGGGTTCTGGGCGGTGGAGGTGCCCGAATCCCCGAAGTCCCAGCTCCACGAGGTCGGCGAATTCGTGGACTGGTCGGTGAAGTTCACCGTCAGCGGCGCCGTGCCCGAAGTCGGCGAGCCGGTGAAGTCGGCCACCGGAGCGGCCGGGCCGCCCGCTAGGTCGAGCTTGAAGCGCAGCAGGTCTGAGGAGATGGTGTAGTTATTCGTGTTACCGCTCGTCGGGCACGCGCACTGTCGGTAACCCACGACCCCGTCGCTACCCATGTAGGTAGCGACATCCGTCGTGTTCCAGGTGTAGGTAGTGTCGCTGGTCCCGGGTATCCAGGAGGCGGTGTTGTACCAAGTCCCGTCCGCCTTTCGAATCCACACCAGACTCAAATCGGCGTCAGGCGTGTCGCTTCGGCTGCACTTCGCCTGGTACTCCAGCGTCAGGGCTGTCACCTCGCTCGGCGTATAGGCGGTGTCCGCCGTGTACTCCACCCAGTACCGCTGGTTGGCATTGTCGGACTCGAACACCATGTAGCTCTGGTCGTCCGCCTGGAGATCGCGGAGACCGCCGGACACCAGCGTGGGTGTGGCCCACGTGCTGGGCGTATCGTACGTGTCCGGATACACATATACGTACGATGCGCCGCCGCTGCTCACCGAGATGTAGTCGGGCTTGGTCTCGGTGTCATTGCCCTGGGCGTTGCTCGCCGTCAGGCTTACCGTGTAGTCGCCCGCACTCGCATACTCATGGGAGGGATTCTGGACCGTGGAGGTCCCGCTGTCGCCGAAATCCCACGACCACGAGGTGGGTGAGTTGGTGCTCTGATCCGTGAAGTTCACCGTCAGCGGTGCCGTGCCCGAGGTCGGCGAGCCGGTGAAGTCGGCCACCGGTGGCTGTGGAGCCGCGCTCACCGAGATATAGTCAGGTTTGGTCTCGGTGTCCGAGCCCGCGGAGTTGGTGGCGGTGAGGGCGACCGTGTAGTCGCCGGCCGCGGTGTAGTCGTGGCTGGGATTCTGGGCGG
>JALGTT010000261.1 GCA_029821235.1 Candidatus Hebobacteria bacterium
CGGGCCAGCACTCGCTGGACCAAAGCCGGCGCCCGAGCCGTGCTCCATCTCCGCCTCGATCAGCTCAATCACCGCTGGCACCTCCGCCGCTCCCTCGCTACCTCCTCTCACCAATCAAGATAAGTCACACCCCCTCATCCAACGGCCCCGACTGGCAAATCGGCACAAACCACCTTGCGCATTTCGCTTCGGAACGGGCCTTTTACTTAATGGGGGCTTGTGGGAGCGATCCCGCAGGGCCTGGGGATTCTGGTCGGCGCAAAGGAAGCGATTCCACCACTTGTAGTAAGTCTTGCGGCTCACCCCGAACTCCCGGCAGGCTTGGGAGACGTTTTTCCTTGTCTGACAGCTCTCTCGCACCACTCCCGTCGCTTGCTCCCTACCTGTTACCTATGTATGGTAACTCTAGATGGCTGCCAAAACTCTCTATTGACACCTACGCAGAATAGGGTACAATGTACTTGGACTTGGGTAGCAGGCGGAGGTGTCCAAACGGACTACCGCTAGCACGCCTGCCTCACCTGAGTCTTTTTTCTTATGCCTTCCCCAAAGGCCTCCAGTACCACACGTTGAACTTCGGCCAGTAGGTCTCGACATATGCCTTCGAGTACCGCCTCCAGTCCTGGGGCAGCAGTGACGGCACCCCAAGCCGCTGCACCAAGTGCTCGCGAACTCGGTTCTTCCATTCGTTGCTGGTTGGAAAGAGATTGTTGAGCACGCACCCGAGGAGCAGGTCGCAGATCTGGAGCACCTGATATTGCTCCACGCTTGAGTCCACCTCCGCTATGTGGCGGAGCGTTGGGCCATCCTTCCCCCTCGACCAACCGGTCCCGGGCTCGCTGAACGCATCGGCCATCCGCGCCCGGAATTCGTCGCCATTGCAGCGGGTCATGTCATCCGCCAAGAGCACACCGCCCTGCACGTTCTCGGTGTTGTGAGCTACCAGAAGCTCCGCGAATTTCTTGTATGCGCGCGCCCTCTTGATGCTGTTGTTCTCATGGGGCTTGCCGAAACGCGATAGGTCTATCCTCGCTTGCTCAATGGCAATGCACCGAAACCAACTGGTGCTCTCGAAGAAAGCGTCGATCACTTCTGTCGCCATGTGGTATCGGCGCTTGGTCCGGCAGTCGCGATACTTCAGCTCTTTGAGCGCACCGCGTTCATCCACAAAGTGATGGGATCGCTTGATCTCCGTCAGCCGGCGGTGGAGGTACTTCGGGTGGGAATTGAAGAGAGCGCCCAACAGGAGGTATGTGTGAGCGTTGTCATACGACTCGTCCAACTAGATTAGCACCGCTTATCCCCTCGCCCCATGCCTCACCCCAGCCCTTCCTTCTTCAACACCTCGGGCGCGACATCAGGCGCCGGCTCGAACTGGATGCCGTGGTCGCCGGGATAGGGCTTCGTGTGGCGCTTGTGATCCAGCCAGATCTCCAGCGGGATCCCATCGGGGAAGGCGTCGCAGGTCGCGGGCTCGTCAGGAACCGGACCGGGATGGACATGAGCGCACAGGCCGCAGACGCGACCGCCTTGCCCCCAGGTCATCATCCAGCGGTCGTCTAGGACTGCTCCTTCACCCTTTCTGTCGCTCATCGTCGTCTCCACCGCATCCGTTTGTATTGCAAGCCAACGTCCTGTGCTGCCCGTAGCCAAGCCTCGTGATACTGATTCTTGAGAGATTCCGCACGGGTCATTATACCATGGCGTTCGGCTATGCGGTGCTCTGTTGTTACGTCGACCAAGTGATGGTTAAAGGCATCCTGGAAGCGCATACCAACATCCTGTGGCCACGTGTCATCGACCGGTCTAACCGAGTACCGGTATCGAGCGTCCACTGCTCTCAACTCCGCCGCGCCGTGCCGGGCCGCTACCTGAATATCCTGCCAAGTGGGTGGAGCGATGTCCACGTGATTGTGCGTGATCACTGCCCCCGGCAGATCAGCCACCTGTTCGGGAGTAAGAGGCAGTGTCCACTTCGTCGCCACCACCCGATGCAGCACGGTTCCGTCGGGCGCGATGATCGCTCCGTGCTCTCGCTCTCGCTCAAAGCGAATCCGTCTCTCCTCCCGGTCTATCGCCTCGCGCAGTCCACCCTTGGGCGGTGGGATGGACCCGGTGACGCGGGACTCTGCCCGGCCCAGCTTGCGCTGTCGTGCCGCCCGGCCGATCCTAATCCCCTCTCGCCTTGCCCTCTCCGGAAACTCCCTCCTGAAGCGCCTCTGCAGTTCCGCCGGCGTCTTGCTGAGCACGTCAGGAGGGAGCCGGCCCGCTTCCTTCTCCCTCTCCGTCGCCAGCCGCTCGACGAAAGGCGTGAGCACGTGGACGCAGTTCGGGTGGAATGGCGGGCCCCCGTTGATGGCGGAGATGGGCGGGTAGATGGCTAAGCATCCTTCGGAGGCCGCCATGGCGGTCGGCTCGGCCGACCTAGCCACTGGATGCTCGCCCTCGATGCACACCACGGCCCCCTCGTGGTAGATGCAGAAGTCGGCCGCGTTGTGTGAGGAGACCTGGGCGAGCCGGAGGCCGTGCTCCCGCAGTCGGTTGATGGTCCCCTTCGTCATCGCCTCCCGGGTGGTGGTGCGGGCCACCATCTCGGCGTATCGGTCCAGCTCCCACGGCCGACCCCGAACGTCGAGGAACACCGGCCCCGCCTCCCGCATCAGCCGCTCCCTGATCTGCCGGCTGACCTCCTTCCGCGTCTTGCCCTCGGCGATCCCCCGGGCCACTTCCTCGATCCCCACACGCCGAAAGGCGTCGTTGGCGCGGCGCCCGATCTGCGCCAGGGCGAAGTCCGTCACCCGCTTGCCCTCGGCCACCACCGCCTCCACCGCCTCCCGGTGAACCTGAGAGAAGACCTCGCGCTGCCGCCGCTGGAGGTTGATGCCGGCCCGTCGGAGATCGGCGATGTTCCCGTCGCTGAACCCCACCCCGAGCTGGTAGATCGCCGGGCGGTTCAGCTCCCTCCACGCGGCCGACTCGTCCTGCAGGGTGGCGAGGATTCTCTGGTACTGTCGCAGATGGGCGATGGCCCGGGCGCGGGAGAGCGGTGGCGCGGAGGCATTGGACAGCACCTGCATCATGTCGGCCGCGGCCTGCCGGTACAGGTCGGCGAGCCATCCTTCGGGGCCGCCGCCGGCGCGGCACGGCTTACTCCTGGCCGGTGGTGGCAGACGTCTCTCGCCCCGCGCGCCGAGTTGCCAGTCAGCGCGGCCGTCTCGCCCATCTCGCCGGCGATCCGCTCGAGATCCGCCTCCACTGGGCAGCCCCTCGCCCACGTCCGCTCCGATCACGTACTCCTTGCCCTGCTCGGGCTT